>JBJSYW010000111.1:0-8152 GCA_046089985.1 Chloroflexota bacterium | reverse complement strand
CTACTGCCTCGCGCCCGGTCGTAGCCTCACCAACAACCTCCAGATCCGAATACTCTTCGATCAAGGAGCGGATGCCCTTGCGCAGGATCATGTGATCGTCGGCGATCAAAACCTTGATATTCATCTCTATCCTCCTCGGGTCGGCACAATAATTATTTCAATGCTCGTATTTTTACAGAAGACCGCTTTCGCGACTATCCGAATAACCCGAAGAGGAGAGTGGGGGAAAGTACTCACCCGAACTGGCGGATTAATTTCGCATATGGGCTACGCAGAAAGTTTAGGTCTATCTTTTTTTGGGGAAATAGGGTAAATTTATTTAAACTCCGCATATGAATGAACACCCATCCGTTATCCTGATCGTCGACGATACCCCAATTGGGCGGCAGTCGCTTGAAGCCCTGCTTACCGGTCAGGGATACCTGCTGCTGTTTGCCTCAAATGGCTTAGATGCGCTGGAGGTGGCGGCAGCCAGTCACCCGGACCTGATCCTGCTGGACATTATGATGCCGGTGCTGGACGGGATTGCGGTGTGCCAGCGGCTGCGCGCCGACCCTGAGCTGTATGAGGTGCCGGTGGTGATGGTCACCGCGTTGGACGATTCGACCTCCCGCCTGCGTTCGCTGGAGGCAGGGGCGGACGATTTCATCACCAAGCCGTTTGACCGGGCCGAACTGCTGGCGCGCGTGCGCACCATCACGCGCCTGAACCGCTATCGCTCGCTGATGACCGAGCGCGAAAAGCTGCGCCAGGCGCTGGATGAGATCAATCAGAAGCGCGAAGACCTGGAGCACCTGTCGCACCAGATCCTGGAGATCCAGGAGCGCGAGCGGCGCTCGATCGCCATCGAACTGCACGATGATTTCGGCCAGTCGCTCAGCGGACTGCGGCTGATCCTGCAGAAAGAGCGGCGCAATTCGCGTAAGGCTGCTTCGCTGGCGGAAGACCCGGTGTTGAGCATCATCGACGAACTGATCAGCCGGGTGCGCAACCTGTCGCTGATGCTGCGCCCCAGCATGCTGGACGACCTGGGGTTGTATGCGGCGCTGGCCTGGCTGGCGCGGCAGTTCGGCGAGCAGCCCGATTTGCACGTGACCCTGAGCTTCTCCGAGTTGGATGAAACGCGCTACCCCAGCACGATTGAAACTTCGGTTTTTCGCATCGCCCAGCAGGCGCTGACCAATATCAGCCGCCACGCACAGGCCAGCCACGTGCAGATCTCGCTGCTGGTGGATGAAGCCAACTGCCTGGTGCTGCAGGTGGAGGATAACGGTCGGGGCTTCGACCTTTCGGACCAGGTCGTCAAGGGACACTTTTCAACCGGCCTCTCAGGCATGCTGGAGCGCGCCCGCATGGCCGGTGGAACGCTGGACATTGACTCGCTGGTCGGCCGGGGTACGAAGATTACGGCCACGTTCCCACTGCCAAAGGATTGAGCAGATGCGTACGATCAGGATATTGCTCGCCGATGATCACCGCCTGGTGCGCCAGGGGCTGCGCTCTCTGCTTGAGGAGCATTCTGGTTTTAAAGTGATCGGTGAAGCTTCGGATGGCGAAGAAGCGCTGCAGGTGATCGAACAGGATGAACCTGACATTGTGCTCATGGACATCATGATGCCCCGGTTGAACGGGTTGGAGACCACCCGGCAGATCCGCCAGCACAAGTACGCCACGCGGGTCGTGATCCTGTCGATGCATGCCGACTCGACCTATGCGGTGCGCGCCCTGCGCGAGGGCGCCCTGGGCTACGTGCTGAAAGATTCCGACCAGGCCGAGATCGTGCAAGCGATCCGCGACGTGATGGACGGGCGGCGCTACATTAGCCCGAAGATCGCCGATGATGTCTTCGACGCGCTGCTCAGCCCGGATATGGAGGACGGCGCCAGCATCGAGCGCTTGAGCAGCCGGGAAAAGCAGATCCTGCAGCTGATCGTCGAAGGCCACACCAACGCCAGCATCGCCTACCAGCTGTGGTTGAGCGAACGCACCTTGGAAAATCACCGCGCCAGCCTGATGCGCAAGCTGAACGTGCACTCGCAGGCCAAGCTGATCCGGGTGGCGATCCAGAACAAACTGGTCTCGCTCGACGAGCCGGAATAATCTCGACCGGCGGGTGCGGCGGCGCTGCGCCAGGCTCTTGATTCTCCTGTCCTATTTGTGATATAATAGATCAATATTGTAATATATAAAGAACCCAGGATGCCTGCATGCGGGCCGCCTGGGATTTCTATCTCTATCAACCCAGGCATTAACCGTCAATGCGGGCTGCCGCATTGGAATCCAGGGGGGCAGTAATCCACGCACTTGATCCGGAGGTTTCGTGGATGTGACTCGGGTTGGTCGATATACCACGATTAAAGAGCTTGGCCGGGGCGGCATGGCAACCGTCTATCTGGTGCGCGACCCGCAGGATCAACGGCTGTATGCCCTGAAGTGCCTGCCCAGCCAGTTCAACCACGATCCGCAGTTCCGCGATCGCTTTCTGCGCGAGTGCCGCACGGTAGCGCAGCTGCATCACCCGGCAATCATTCCCATTTACGATTTTGGTGAAGACGAGCGCACACCGTTCCTGGTGATGCGCTATATGCCTGGCGGCACGTTGGCCGAGCGCATCGCCCGCGGACCGCTGGCTTCAGACGAGGCGCTGCGCATCCTGAAGCCGGTGGCGGCGGCGCTGGATTATGCGCACCAGCAGGGCATCGTGCACCGGGATGTCAAGCCGGCGAACATCTTCTTCGACGAACAGGGCCAGCCGCGCCTGGGTGATTTCGGCGTGGTGCAGTTGGCGGAGGCCACGCGCAGCTTCACCGGCAGCGCGGTGATCGGCACGCCGGCTTATATGAGCCCAGAGCAGGTCAAGGGCGGGCGCAAGCTGGATGGGCGCTCGGACGTATATGCGCTGGCGATGGTGCTGTATGAGATGCTCAGCGGCCGCCCGCCGTATGCCGGCGAAACGCCCACCCAGCAGATGATGAAACATGTGCTCGAGCCGGTGCCGCTGATCCGCCAGGATAACCCGCAGATTTCACCGGTGCTGGAGCGCATCCTGGCGAAGGCGCTGGCCAAAGACCCGGCCGAGCGCTACGCCACGGCGAGCGAGTTTATCCAGGCGGCTGAGACCCTGACCCCGCCGGCGCAGCCGACGATGTACGGCGCTCCGACCCGGGCATATGACGGCCGCACGCGCCTGGCCGATGCTCCGCCGGCGCTGCCCACCGCCCCGGCGCGCCGCCCAGCGTTAGTGGTGGGCGGGTTGGCGGCGGCCCTGGCCTGCCTGGCCCTGGCGGGCGCTGCGGCCGCGGCCGGGTATTATGGTCTGCCGCGCCTGGGGCGCAGCACACCCAGCCTCCCGCCGGCAGCCGCTGCTTCGCCGGCTGTTCAGACCGTCACGCCCGTGCAGGCTGCCGTACTGCCGGATACCGGCAGCGCGGCCAGCCCGACCCCGCAGCCGTCGGTCACGCCGCTGCCGGCGATCATCGAGACCGACCTGCCGAGCGCAACCCCCACCACGCCGCCCATGCCCACCGCCCAGCCGGCCCGGCCGCCGCAGGCGCAGAACGACCAGGCGGCAACCGACCGGGACACCCCGGTGCAGATCCCGGTGACCGCCAACGATCATGACCCTGACGGGAACCTGGACGGCGGCGGGCTGTCGATTGTCCAGGCCCCCGCTCACGGACAGGCACAGGCCGGCGGTGGGAGCGTGCAGTATCGCCCGGACCCCGGCTTTACCGGCCCGGACCGTTTTGTCTACCAGGTGTGCGACAGCACGGCGCTGTGCGCCCAGGCCAGTGTAGAGATTGAGGTGCGCGCCGTCAATGCGCCGCCCCAGGCGCAGGACGACAGCTACCAGGCTGCTCAGGGCCAGGCGCTGCAAGTTCCTGCGCCCGGCGTGCTGGGCAACGATCACGACCCGGACGGCGGACCGCTGGCGGCTCGCCCGGTGGATGATCCCCAGCATGGCAGCCTGGTGTTGAACCCGGATGGATCGTTCACCTACACCGCCGGCAGCAGCTGCGGCAGCGATCGCTTTACCTACCAGGCCGATGACGGTCAGGGTGGAAAGGACCAGGCGCAGGCGGCTATCGAAATCGCCTGCCCGGCCGCCGCGGCGGCGGACGTGTCGATTACCGGGCTTTCCCCGCAGAATGGGACGGTGCTTAACGCGGCATCGCAGGTGCATGTGGAGTGGCGCTATACGCTGCAGGGGTATGACCGGCCGTACATATTCTGGCAGATCAAGCTGCTGCTTTACCCGGATGAGCGCTGCAGCGGGCAGGGGCGGGATTGGGGCCAGGTGGGCTATTGGGCGCGCTCACCCGCCGCAGGCGGCGGCTCCGGCTCGATTGATGTGGCCGTAAAGCCGTCCTTCATGACCTTCACCCCCAACGGTTACCCCGGATATGTAGCCGTCCAGGTGCTGGCGATCGGGCAGCAGGGGGAAGCACAGACCCCCGGAGAGACGCTGGATGAAGCTCAACAGGCGTGCTATCCGTACCAGGGCTAGCCGCCTGCTGGTTGGGCTGGCATGGCTGCTCTGCGTGGGCGCGGCGGCCGCGCCGCCGGCTGCTGAGTGGGTACTGGCGCAGGCAGCTACCCCGCAGCCGCCGGCGGTGAGCCTGGAAGCGCCCCGCTTTGACGCCGGGCGAAAGGTATACCTGCTGGATTTGGTCTACACCCATCCGGAAGGGATCGGGGTGCTGCAGATCAGCCTGATCGACCGGCGCGGGGTGGAAGTGGTGCGCAGCAGCGCCGCTCCCCAGGGCTACAATCAGAGTGTGGAGGTGGACGCCGGTCAGATGCAGCCTGGCGAGACCTACCGCGTGGAGGTCAAGGGGTTTGCGCCGAATAACGCGCCGCTGTTGAACAACGGCAGCAGCCTGCTGGCCGAACGCCAGTTCGTCCACCAACCCGGCCCGCCCGGGCTGGGCGATCTGCGCTTCCAGGTGGACCCGGTGACGGCTTGGCTGTCGATCGAAGTGCCGGCTGCCGGCAGCTGGGCTGTGACTGGGTATCGCGTGGTGCTGGAAGATCAGGAGACACAGGCGGTTGCGCTGGACGAGCGCCTGCCCGCCGGCCTGCCGCTGACGGTTTCGCTGGCGGCGGTGCCGCCCGGCGAATACCAGGTGAGTGTGCTGGCGCTGGACGCGGCCGGAAGTGTGCTGGCGCAGGCGCAGGACAAGCTGCGTCTGCAGCAGGGAGCGCTGGCATTGGGCAGCCCGCTGTTCACTTACCGGGATGCACCGCCGGCGCTGGTGGTGCAGCTGCAGTCGGGCCAGTCCGGCGATCCGGCTGCCCCACCCCCGGCAGTGGCCGGCTACCGGGTGCTGCTGATCGAGCCGGCGGCGAACCGCATCGCCCGCGAGGCGCACCCGCCGGCGGGCGCTGAGATAGCGGTGCCGCTGGATGGCCTGCCCGGCGGGGAGTACCGGGTGGTGGTGCAGGCGCTGGACGCCGCCGGGGCTGTGCTGGCTGAGGCCAGCGGCGAGACGCTTTATACGCCGCCGGCCCCGCCGCCGGCGCTGGCGCGCCTGTGGAGCGGGCTGCTGGCCAACCCGTTGATCCCGCTGCTGATCGGGCTGTTGGTGCTGCTGGGCGGCGGCGGGCTGCTGCTGGCATTGTTCCGGGAGCGCCGGGCTACCGCCACACCCGTGCTGCAGGGCTGGGGCCGGAGCGGCGGAGCGCCGGACGGTCTGCCGCTCAGCCACACCGCCCTGCACGACCCGCACGGCACATTGGAGAACCCGGATCCGGCTGTGCGCCCCCCGGAACTGCTGCTGGCGGTGCTGGCCTCGCCCGACCGGGCGCAGGTGGGCAAAACTTACCGCCTGGCCCGCTACCCGTTCAGCATTGGCCGGCAGGACGCCGATCTGTGCCTGCCCGGCGACGAGCATCTCTCTCGCCGGCACGCCGAACTGCAGTTCCGCGACGGGCGGCTGTACATCGTCGACCGCCTAAGCAGCAATGGCACGTATGTGAATGGTGAGCGCATCCCGGCAGACCAGCCGGTGGGCCTGAGCCTGGCCCGCCCGGTGCAGATCCGGCTTGGGCGGGATACGCAGCTTCAGCTATCGGTGGACGGCCGGCGGCCCTCGGCTGGGCCGGGCGGGTGACCGCTGCGCCGGAATGGATTGTGGAGGTGATGAATGGAAGACGTGACTCAGGCAAATTATGACGTATTGAAAGAGCAGCAGACGAAGTTCGAAGAAATGCACGAACGGGTGGAGGCAATGCTGCAGAAGCTGGCCCAGGCGGCCGAGCCGTTGAATGCCGGCAGCTGGCAGGGGCAGGGGGCGGAAGCCTTCAAGCGCGAAGTGAGCGAGGAAGTGGAGCCGGCCTTGAAACGGCTGTATGAAGCGCTGGAAGAGGCCGGCTCGACGCTGGGGCAGATTGCCCAGAAGATCCACGCCGCTGATGAAGCCTCCAGCCAGGTACTGCGCTCGCTGTTTGGGCGCTGAGCCCCGGGAAGGTGTGAAAGGAGTTGGTTATGGCTGACCGGATCCGCATGAATTTTGAGGATATGGACCGCATGGCCCAGGCGCTGAAAGATGGAGCGGCTGAATTGGAGCAGGTGAGCGCCGATGTACACCAGGTCGCCTCTTTTCTGGGTGATGGCGGGTTGTTGGGTACGGCCGGCTCAACGCTGGCTGAAGCCATCAGTACCGATTTAACCACCGCGGTGGACCGGCTGAAGGATAAGCTGGAAGAACTGGGCCGCGACGTTGCCGACGCCAAACAGGCGATGCAGCAGGCAGATCAATCGGCCGGCGGGTTGTACGGCGGCTGAAAAGGAGCATGAGATGGACCTGATCGGTGGAATTGCAGGGAACGTGGTTGGCGGGCTGACCGGCGGCCTGGGCGGTGTGGCGCGCGGCGCCGGCGGCCTGATCAGCGGGCTGTTCAAGCGCAACAAGAGCCAACTTGAAGAACTGGTGAACAGCATGCAAAAGTCGCAGCAGTTCTTCCAGGAGCAGGTGCAGGCCCCGTTAGACAAGATGCTGGCTTCGGTCGATGATGGGGCGTGGACCGGCACGGGAGCGGAAAAGTTTAAGACCGAGATCGCCTCGGTGTTCAAACCTCAGGCGCAGCAGATGTCCCGGGACGTCCAGCTGTTTGGCGAATGGCTGCAGAAATCGGACCAGCAGGTCGACCAGGCGGAAGCCGAATCACAGAAACTGGTCGAGGGGCTGCGCGACGTTTTTCAGAATATCTACCGCGGGTAGCGGGAGGAGGCTGGAATGGCGGACGAAATCTTTATGGACGTGCCGAAGGTCAAAGAGATCGCCGGGAGCTTCAAGGGGATGAACGAGCAGTTGAAGCAGGCCAGCAAGGTGCTGCAGATGAACGTCGCCATGCTGAAGGCCTCGGCGCTGGTCGGTATGGCGGGCAACCTGGCGCTGGCGCACTTCCTGGAAGGTCTGCAGCCGCAGATCGAGCGCTACGCGGCGCACTGCGAAGAGATCGCCGGCGACCTGGAGCAGTCGGCGGAAGCCTATGAGCGCGGCGACGCCCAGGGCGCGGCGAAGTTTCATTAGCCGTGAAGCAGGTTTGCCTGCACTGTTCTCGCCAGGCGCCGCTGGGCAGCCTGTGGTGCCTGGAAGCGGCCTGCGCCGCGGATGACAAACCGGCCCTGCTGGAGCCGGGCACGGCGCTGGGCGAAATCGAGGTGACCCGTATGCTCAGCGTGCTGCCCAGCGCCACGCTGTATGCCGCCGAGCGGCGCGGGCCGGCGCAGCCCGAGCGCGTGCTGTTGAAGGTGGCCCATGCCGGGCAAGATGAACGGCTGAAGCGGGAAGCGCGCCTGCTGGCCCGGCTGCAGGCGCGCACCCGCCATCCGGCGCTGCCCTGGCTGCTCCCGGCCCACTCCCAGGCCGGCACGGCGCATTATCCCTACGGAAAAAGCGTGGCGGGCGGCATGCCTTTCTACTACGCCGTCTTCCGCTACCTGGACGGCGAGCCGCTGTCGAGCATGCTGCTGGATAATGCCCAGCCGTGGTACCAGCATGCCGGCTGGCTGGCCCTGGCGCTGGCGGATGCGCTGGCGCTGCTGCATGCCGGGGGCGTTCTGCACCTGGCGCTCAGCCCGCCGGGGATCCTGGTGCGGTTTGACCAGGACGGTATTCCCCGCCCGGTGCTGCTCGACCTGGGGGTC
>JBJSYW010000110.1:0-13480 GCA_046089985.1 Chloroflexota bacterium | reverse complement strand
CGCCCAAGAGTGCGAAAACCACGCCTCCCGGTGGTCAAAAAGACGCCGGCTGTGGCAAAATCGGCTTGAAACTCGATTGGTAAGGTGCTGTTTTCTGCCTGACGATAAATCAGGTCTATTACATTTGTCTAAAGACGAGCTCAAATACATCCGTGGGGAAATCCTCCAGCCGGTAGCCCAGCATGGTGGCTTTCTTCGGATCGAAAATCACCTGGCGGGTGGGCAGATCCCACTCCCACCAGGCAATGCTGCCAATCTGCATAGCCTGGTTCAAGCGCTCCTGGATTTTGAACTGCTCCAGCTGGGCCTGCTTCAAAGCGCTGATATCGATGAAGGTGATCATGATCCCATCAACGGCGTTATATTCAGAGCGGTACGGGCGGATCTGGATGATCCAGGTACACCCTTCGCTGTCCTCGATCTCCTTTTCCACACTTTGCAGCGTGTCGACCACTTTTTGCAAGTCGCTGCTGAAGTCTTTATAGAAGTTATCCAGGGCAATGTGCGTCACCGGACGGCCCACATCGGTCGGGCGGATGTTGGTCATGCGGTACACCACGGAGGTGATCTTGCGGATGCACAGCTTGCGGTCCAGGTACAGCGCGCCGATATCGGTGTTCTTGAGCAGGTTGTCCAGGTCGTTGTTCAGGCGGGTCAACTCGTCGATCTTGTTCTGGTACTCGGAGTTGACCGTATAGAGTTCTTCATTCACCGCCTGCAGTTCCTCGTTGGTGCTCTGCAGTTCCTCATTCGAGGCTACCAGCTCTTCGTTCGAGGACTGCAGTTCTTCGTTGGAGGTCTCCAATTCTTCAATCGTGGCCTGCAGCTTCTCGTGAGCGCTGTTCAATTCGTGCTCCAACTGCTGGATGCGATCGCCATACCCTTCACTGGCTGCCAGCACCGCCACCGTCTGTGGAGCAGACGGCTCGGCGGCCCTGCCGGTGATGATGCTCACCAGGAACAGGTCCAGGTTATCGACTTCAAAAACGCTGCCCCGCAAGGTCAACGTCTGGACTTCCGCGCCAAGTTTATACGGAATATTTTCGATCAGGACTTCCCGCTGCCCATCCTTCAGTTTACGCAGCAGGCTGTTGAACTGCACCACCAGGTCATCGTCCAGATTAGCCAGGATATTCTGGCTGAAACGCCCACTGCGGAAGCGCAGGTACGGGTTGACATCGTTGATCAACTGGATGATATTGTCGGCGTTATCCAGGATGATCGACGGCGGCAAGATCAGCGAGGCAAGGCTCTCAAACAGTTTTTCCGATTTGTTCAGCCGGGTCATCGGCATGTCGCGGTGCGCGGCAGTGCTGCTGGTCAGCGACATCTTGCTCATCAGCGGCGGTTTGAAGCGCAAATTGGGCTTATAGATTTTCCATTTCTTATCAATCGTATCGAACGATTCGTTCAGGTCCACCACCGACTCGCTGCTGCCCATGAACAGGTAGCCGTTCTCGTTCAGCGAGTAATAGAACATCGACAGCAGCCGCTTTTGCATCTCGGGCTTCAAGTAAATGAACAGGTTGCGGCAGATCAGCAGATCCAACTTTAAGAAAGGCGGGTCTTTCAGCAGGTTGTGCGTGGCAAAGACGATCTTCTTGCGGATCTTCTCATTGATCAGGTAAACGTTGCCCTTGCAGGTGAAGTACTTATGCAGCAAATCCGGCTCGACATCGGCGATGATGCTCTCGGGGTACAAGCCCTGAGCGGCGATCTCCAGCGCATACCGGTCGATATCGGAGGCAAAGATCTTGAAGGTGCAGTCGATCTTGTTGCGGTCGATGTACTCCTGCAGCAGCATGGCGATCGAGTACACTTCCTCGCCGGATGAGCAGCCGGCCGACCAGATGCGCAGATTCTTCTTTGAGAAATCCAGGGTGGGAAAAACCCTATCCATCAGGATATCAAAGGCGCTCTGGTCGCGGAAAAAGCTGGTCACCCCGATCAGCAGCTCGCGGAAGAGGGTTTCTTTTTCCTTGTCCGAGTCGGACAGGAAGACCATGTACTCCTGGAGCGTGTTATAGCGGTTGATACTGACCCGCCGCTCCAGCCGGCGGGTGATGGTATTCTCGCGATAGTAGGAGAAATCGATCCCGCAGTAGTCGCGCAGGATCAGGATGATCTTCGACAGGGTGTCGATATTCTTGGAGAGGATCGTTTCGAGCGAGTTCTCTTTTTCGATGAATGGGTGGCGGATAAAATTCGTCAGCGCTTCGGGCATCTTTTCGGCCGGCAGGACAAAATCCACCAACCCGGTGGAAATCGAGCTGCGCGGCATACCGTCAAACTTGGCGGTACGGTCATCCTGCACCATGACCATGCCGCCGGCCTCTTTAATAGAACGCACGCCCAGCGTACCATCACTGCCGGTGCCCGAAAGCACCACTCCGATGGCGTTTTTCCCCTGGTCGGCAGCCAGGGAGCGGAAGAAGATATCCACCGGCAGGTTGAGCGGGCGGTTCTTGGTCTGCTCTTCCAGGAACAGTTTGCCCTTCAGGATCGACATATTCTTGCGCGGCGGGATCAGGTAAATTGTGTTCGGCTCTGCCTGCATACCATCTTCGGCGACCTTGATCGGGATGTGGGTATAGCGCGAGAGCAGTTCATCCATCATACTTTTGTAATCTGGCGACAGGTGCTGGATGACGATGAAGACCATCCCGGTGTCTTCGGGCATGGTGCGAAAAAAGTCCTGCAGCGCCTCCAGGCCGCCGGCAGAAGCGCCAACGCCCACATAATAGGTTGAACCGGTAAACGTGTTGGTCACCTTTTTCTTGCTCATAGACTCCTTCGCCCCGCCGGTTGGATCCACGGGTAATGCACAAGGTTTCGGATGATTGTGTTCGGCAAACCAAGCCTGGGGATAAACCTGCTAAAAGTTTAGGCGATTCCTTTTGCAATGTCAACCGGGAATTCTACTCACCCAGTTTGTGCGAGATCCCACATGCGGCGGTAGCGCCCGGCCTGCTGCAGCAGCCCGGCATGGCGGCCGCGCTCAACCACCCGCCCGGCCTCCATCACCAGGATCTCATCCATCGCTTCCATGCCAACCAGGCGGTGGGTGATCAGCAGCAGCGCCCGGCCGCGGCCGGCCCGCAGGACGTTCTCCAGCGCCTGCCGCTCAGACAGGGCATCCAGATTGGCAAAAGGCTCGTCCAGCACCAGCAGCGCAGCCCCTCCGGCTTGAAGGCGCAGCAAGGCCCGCGCCAGCGACAGACGCTGCCGCTCGCCGCCGCTCAGCCGCAGCCCGCCTTCGCCGGCCCAGCTCTGGTAGCCGTCCGGCAGGGCCAGGATGCGCTCATCGATGCCGGCCAGCCGGGCGGCGGCGCGCGCCTGCTGCAAGCCGGATGCCGGGCAGGCCAGGCGCAGGTTATCTTCAATCGAAGCATTGAACAGGTGAGCCGACTGCGGAGCAACCGCCAGGCGGGCGCGCACGTCATTCTGGCTCAAGCGGCGCACATCCTCGCCGTGCAGCAGGATGCGCCCCTGCTGCGGCTCCCAGAAACGCAGCAGCAGCGCCGCCAGGGTCGATTTGCCGGCCCCGCTCTCGCCCACCACTGCCAGCCGCTGCCCGGCCCGCAAGCAGAAGGAGATATCCGCCACCCCGGCCTGGTCGCCGCCCGGGTAGGCAAACCCCACCCGGTCAAACTCCAGCACTCGGGCAGCCGGATCAAGCGCCGGTGAGGCCAGGTCAAGCGCCGGTGAGGCCGGGTCGAGCGCCGGTGAGGCCGGGTTGAGCGCCGGCGGCAGGCCATCTGCCGGGCGCACCGGGTCGGCATCCACCACCGCCGGGGGCTGGTCAGTGATTTCGAACAGGCGGGCGCCGGCAGCCAGGCTGCCTTCCAGGTGCAGAGCGGCAGCCGGAAGCGGGGCCAGGGCTTCAAAACCGGCCAGCGCCGCCAGGGCCGCTCCAGCCAGCAGCACCCCCTCCAGCCGCCCATCCCACACCAGCGGGACAGCCAACCACAGCACCAGCCACAGCGCCAGCTGGCCCAGGGCGGTCACCACGGCGTTGGCCAGGCCGGCAAGACCGGCCGAGCGCGCCTGCGCCCGGTTCAACTGGCAGCCCAGCTTATCGACGCGGTCGGCCCACTCCGCCGCCCGGCCAAACACCAGCAGGTCGGGCAGGCCCTGCAGCCCTTCCACCCAGGCAGCGCCCAACTGCGGGCGCACTTCGGCCGCCAGGCGCGCCGGGGCACGCCCCAGGCGCAGCGCCAGCGGCGGCAGGAGCAGCGCCGCCAGCCCATAC
Source organism: Chloroflexota bacterium (assembly GCA_046089985.1). Classification (GTDB taxonomy): domain Bacteria; phylum Chloroflexota; class Anaerolineae; order Anaerolineales; family UBA4823; genus RBG-16-57-11. Next base: position 9,228 of record JBJSYW010000110.1, on the reverse strand, counting down.
AGCGCCAGCCAGGCGACGGCCAGGCGCGGAGCATACCAGGCCAGCAGCAACGCCACCCCCAGCCCACTGAACAGCGCAGCGCCCGGCGGGGCAACCGCCCGCACATAAAAGCTCTCCAGCGCCGCGATATCACCCAACAGGCGCGTCAGCAGATCGCCGCTGCGCCGCTCCAGCAGGCATGCCGGGGCCAGCGGTTCCAGGGCGCGGTAGACGCTTACGCGCAGCTCGCTGAGCAGGCGAAAGGTGGCGCTGTGCGACAGGTAGCGCTCCAGGTAGCGGAACGTCGCCCGGGCTATGCCGAAAAAGCGCACACCTACGATGGCGGTTTGCAGCACTGCCACCGAGGGCTGCAGCGCAGCCGCCGAGAGGATGTAGGCGGAGGCGGCCATCAGCCCCACCCCACTCAACACGGTGGCGGCCCCAGCCAGCAGCGCGCCCAGCGCCAGCCCGGCAAACGGGCGCGCCAACCGCAGCAGGCGCAGCAGCGTTGCGCTGCGTGAACCGGGTCGGCCGAGCGGCTGCGCGGGCAGGCGGTCCAGCGCTGGCCCGGCCCGGGAGGCGGCGGGCAGGGAGGCGGCCGCCTCCCGGGTGGCCGTGCCGCCGGATGGCGGCGCGGCCGTCACCGGGGCAGCGGGGTGCGCAGCCCCATCCATCCAGCCCGAACCGCTGCTGGCTTCAACCAGCCGGCAGTAAGCGCCATCGCGCGCCAGCAGTTCTGCATGTGTGCCCTGCTCGATCACCTGTCCACCGTCGATGACCACAATTTGATCCGCCTGGCGCACAGTTTCCAGCCGGTGAGCGATCACCAGCAGCGTGCGGCCCTGGCGCAGGCGCTCCAGCCCGGCGCGCACAGCAGCCTGGTTGGCAGGGTCCAGCTGGCTGGTCGGTTCGTCGAGTACCACCAGGCGCGCCCGGCTCAGGAAGGCGCGGGCCAACGCCAGCCGCTGCGCCTGCCCGCCGCTCAGCCGTGCGGCGCGCTCGCCCAGGCGGGTTTGGTAACCTTCCGGCAGTTGGCGGATGAATGCATCGGCCCCGGCCAGGCGGCAGGCTTCGATCACCTCGTCCAGGCCGGCCTGCGGCCGGCCCAGGCGCACATTATCGACCAGGCTGGCGGGGAACAGGTAGGGCGCCTGGGGCGCCCAGGCGATCTGCTGCCGCCAGACCGGCAGCGGAACCTGTTCCAGCGGCTGCCCGTCGACCTGGATCGCTCCACGCTCCGGCCGGTCCAGGCGCAGCAGCAGCGCCGCCAGGGTGCTCTTCCCGCCGCCGCTCGGCCCCACCAGGGCCGTCACGCCCCCAGCGGGCAGGTCCAGGGTCACCCCACGCAGGGCCGCCTGGCCGCCCGGGTAACAATAGTGGACGTCAATGAAACGCACCTGCGGGGCTGTCTGAGGCGTTGCCAAACTGCCGGCGGCCGCCTGCGGTTCAGCGGCTGGCGGCGGCTCCACATCCGGCGGAAACTCCTCGTCCGGCAAGTCTGGCGCAGGCGGCCTGGCCGGCGTACCGTCCAGCACGGCGAACAGGCGTCCGGCCGCTGCGGCAGCCGGCATGCCGCTGTGGAAACGCGCCCCCAGCGTGCGCAGCGGCAGGTAAAACTCCGGCGCCAGCACCAGCACAAACAGCGCCCCTTCAAAGCCGATCCGCCCATACAGCAGGCGCAGCCCCACCTCGACCGCGATCACCGCCGTGCCCAGCGTAGCCAGCAGTTCCAGCGCCAGCGCCGACAGGAAAGCCACCCGCAGCACATCCAGCGTGGCCTGGCGGAAGCGCTCGCTCACCTGGGCGATGCGCTGGACCTGCTCCCGGCTGCGCCCATACATCTTCAGCGTGGTCAGCCCCTGCAAGACATCCAGCAAGTAAGCGCTCAAGCGCTGCAGCAGCCCCCACTGCCGGCGGGTCAGCGCCTGCGCCCAACCGCCGATCAACGCCATGAACAACGGGATCAGCGGGGCGGTCAGCAGCAGCACCACGCCCGAGAGCGGATCGAGCGGCAGGACGGCAGCCAGGATCACCAGCGGGGCGATCAACGCCAGCCCGGCCGCCGGCAGGTACTGGCTGTAGTAACTCTCCAGCGCCTCCACGCCCTCCAGCGCCAGGCTGCTCAATTCACCGGTCTGCTCGCCGGCCAGCGCCGCCGGGGCTTGCTGCGCCAGGCGCTGCGCCAGCCGGCGGCGGACATCGTCCTTGATCTGCTGCGCCAGCCGGATGGCAGCCGCCTCGCCGCCCCAGTTCACCAGCAGCCGCAGCCCGATCAATCCCAGCAGCAGTTGTAGCGCGCCGGCCACTTCCGCCGGCGCGGCGCGGCCCAGGAAGACCTGCGCCACCACCCGGCTCAGCAGGCCCGCCTGGGCCACCGCCAGCGCCGCCGCCGCGCCCCCGCTGCCCACCGCCAGCAGCAGCAGCGGCCAGCGCCGGGCAGCCAGGCGCAGCAAACGACGATCAAAATTCATCCCAGGTCAATATTCCAGCCGCGATTGGCTGGTCAGGCGCTTGCGGAACACCCAATAGCTCCAGGCCTGGTAGGCCAGCACCACCGGCACCATCGTCAGCGCCACAACGGTCATCACCTGCAGCGTGTACGGGCTGGACGAAGCATTGTAGATTGTCAGGCTGTTGGCCGGGTCCAGGCTGGAGATCATCACGCGCGGGAACAGGATCAGGAACGCGGTCAGGATGGCGCAGGCGATGGCCACACCGATGGACAGGAAGGCCCAGCCGTCACGCTGGCGACGGATGAAAAAGCCCGACGCCAGGATCGCCGCCGCGCCGAACACCGGCGCCGCGCCCGGCACCACCCCCAGTTGGTGGACCATATCGGTGGCAAAATAGGTGGCTGCCAACAGCGCCAGCAGCAGCCCGGCCGCGGCGGGCCACAGCCGCTTCGCCGCCGCCTGGACGCGCTGCTGCAGCTCGCCCTCGATCTTCAGCCCCAGGAAAGCCGCCCCATACAGCGCAAACACCGCCACACTGGTCAGCCCGGCCAACAGCGCATAGGGGTTGAGCAGGTTGAAAAAACCGCCCACGTAGTTGAACTGGCTGTCGATCGGTACGCCGCGTACGAAGTTGCCGAAGGCCACGCCCAACAGCAGCGCAGGCAGCAGGCTGCCGGCGAAGATCACCCCGTCCCAGGCGGCCCGCCATTTGGGGCTATCATCCTTGCTGCGGAACTCGAGCGCCACCCCGCGCCCGATCAGCGCCAGCAGCAGCAGGAACAGCGCCAGGTAGAACCCGCTAAACAGGGTCGCGTACCACTCGGGGAAGGCGGCGAAGGTCGCCCCGCCGGCGGTCAGCAGCCAGACTTCGTTGCCATCCCAGTGCGGTCCGATGGTGTTGATCACCAGCCGGCGCTGATGATCCTGCCGCTGCGGGTCACGGTCACGCGCCACGAACGGCAGCAGCATCCCCACGCCAAAGTCGAAACCTTCGAGCACAAAGAAACCCACCCACAGCACGCCGATCAGGATAAACCACAGGATATTGAGGTCCATAGCACTTTGCTCCACGTTGATCAGTCTTGCGCGCCAACCAGCGAGGGCAGTCCCTCGCGCTCCAGCCCTGCGGGCGGCTGCTCCGGCAGCCCCGGGATCTCCGGCGCGCCGGCGCGGGCGTACTTGCGCAGCAGGTAGATTGTAACCACCATTAACGCTCCGTACACCACGGTGTAGCCCAACAGCGAAATCAGCACCTGCCAGGCAGGCACGGTCGTCGAAACGGCCTGGTCCAGGGTCATCAACCCGTACACCACCCAGGGAACGCGCCCCAGCTCAGTCAGCAGCCAGCCAGCGGCGTTAGCCAGGTAGGGCAGGAAGATCGCCCAGAGGAACAGCTGCAGAGCGCGCGGCCGCTTTTCAAGCAGCTCGCCGGTAGCCAGGAACAGCCCATACAGCGCCAGGCCGATCAGCGCGAAACCCGCCCCGACCATGATGCGGAAGGTCCAGTAGGTAAAGGCCACCGGGGGGATGTAATCACCGGGGCCGTACTGCTGGACGTATTTCTCCTGCAGGTTGTTGATGCCTTCGATGGTGCAGTCCAACTGGTTATAGGCCAGCAGGCACAGCATACGCGGCAGACGCAGCGAGAAGACCTCGCTGCGCTGGCTCAGGTCGCCAATCGTGAGCAGAGAGAACGAGGCCGGCGATTCGGTCTCGTACAGCCCCTCGGCAGCCGCCATCTTCATCGGCTGGGTTTCGACCATGTGCTGAGCCTGGCTGTGACCGTTCAGCGCCACCAGGATCGAGGCCAGCATGCCGAAGATTGCCGCCACCTGGAACGAGCGGCGGAACAGATCGGTTTGATGATGGCGCAGCAGGTGATAGGCCGACACGCCCATCATGAAGAACGCTCCGGTGACCAGCCCGGCGCTGAGGGTGTGCGGAACCATCACCCACACATTGGGGTTCAACATCACTGCGAAGAAGTCGGTCATTTCGGCTCGCCCATTGCGCAGCGCGTAGCCGACCGGCTCCTGCATAAACGAGTTGGCGATCAGGATCCAAACTGCCGAGAGGTTGGAGGCAATCGCCACCAACCAGATGGCGGCGGCATGCGCCCGGCGGGAGAGGCGCTCCCAGCCAAAGATCCAGATCCCCAGGAAGGTCGATTCAAGGAAGAAAGCCAGCAGCGCTTCGATTGCCAGCGGAGCGCCGAAGATATCGCCCACGAAGCGGGAGTACTCCGACCAATTCATGCCAAACTGGAACTCCTGCACGATGCCGGTCACCACCCCCATCGCAAAGTTAATCACAAACAGCTTGCCCCAAAATTTGGTCATGCGCAGGTAGAGCGGGTTCCCGGTAGCGGCATAGAGTGTTTCGATCAACGCCACCAACAGCGATAGCCCCAGCGTCAGGGGCACGAAGAAAAAGTGGTACACCGTGGTCACTGCAAACTGCAGGCGCGCGAGAACCAATGGATCCATAGATTTTGCTCCTTTTTGTTGGGCCGCTCAGGCAGACAGTAAACCAATTAATTTTTAATGTGTGAAAATTCTCACACAAGTCTGCGCCATTTATACCACAATACAGGTTGTCACATCAACAAATAGCCCAAACTAATTACGACCGGTCACGCTGCGGCCAGTAGCCGTGCTGCAGCGGGCGCACATCCTGGGCGGTGACAAACGCCTGCGGGTCGATCTCGAGGATCAGGGTTTCCAGTTCGGCCGATTTCTTGCGCGGCACGCTGCACATCAGGCAGTCCACTGCGCCATCCCGGCCGCGGGCCGGCGTTTCGGTCACCGCATAGCCGGCGGCGCGCAGGCGGTCGCACAGGGCCGCGCCGCGGCCGGGGCTGATCGCTTTAATCTGGGTATACCCAACAGCCAACCGCTCTTCAATCGCCATGCCCACCAGCATGCCGCTGGCATAGCCGGCGGCGTAGCCCAGCAGCCTGGCGGGATCGCTCAGGTCGGATAGCACGCTGCGCACCCCCATCACATACGCCAGCGAGCCGGCAAAGCCGAACACCCAGGTGAGCAGGCGGCGGCCGCGCATCGTCATCATGAAGCGCAGCGTGAACATCGACATGTCCAGGATGCGCAGAAAGAACAACTGCAAAAAAGCCAGGGTCATCTGAACCTCTCCCCCGTCGCCTGCGGCCCGGTCAGGCGCGCCAGAAACCGCGCCGCACCGGGCGCACATCCTCAGCCGTGACGAAGGCCGAATCGTCCACCTGGTTGATCAACTTATGGACCCGGTCAACGTGCTTGCGCAGCACGCTGGCGCTGAGCAGCGTCACCACGCCGTCTTTGCCGCGAGCCGGGATCTCGGTGATGGCGTAGCCCTCCTCACGCAGGCGCTCGGCGATGGCGCTGCCCAGGCGCGGGCTGACGATGCTCAACTGCACATGGCCGATCGCCAGGCGCTCTTCGATCAGCATGCCGATGACATTGCCAGTGGCAAAACCAGCCGCGTACCCCAGCATATTCATCAGGTTGTCCAGGTCTGACAGCACCGAGCTGATCGCCACAACGAAGATCAGGGCCTGAAAAAAGCCCAGCACCCAGGCGATGCCCTTGCGGCCGCGCATCACCACCAGCACGCGCAGCGTGTCGAGGGTCATATCGCCGACGCGCAGGATGAAGATCAGCCCGGCGGCGGAGAGCGTTTGAATGGTGAATAAATTTTCCATAGATTTCTTTTCCTATTTACACGAGTCCAGGGGAGCTGCCGCCCGGTTGGGCAGCTGCTCCCCTATGCGACTGATCCGATGCCGTGCCCGGTCTGCCGGGTTAGCGGCAGGGGTACGCCAACAAAGTCGAGCGTTTATTCGGCCGGTTCAACCGCCGGGCGAGCTTCCATCGCCGGCAGGTAGAAACGCTCCAGGTACTCTTTGACCATGCGGCGCATGCTGAAGGTGGGCCCAATGGTGCGGATCGACTCTTTCATGCGCCCAATCCACTCCGCCGGCAGCCCGTCGGACGAGCGCAGCGAGTAGTACAGCGGCACGATCTCTTTTTCCAGCGTATCGTACAGGCTGCGGGCGTCGTCATCGTCCTGCTTGTCCGAATATTCGTAATCGATGTCCTGCCCGATCGCCCAACCGTTCTGCCCATTGTAGCCCTCGCGCCACCAACCGTCGAGCACCGAGAAGTTCAGCACGCCGTTGACGGCGGCCTTTTCGCCGGAGGTGCCGGAGGCTTCATTTGGGCGGCGCGGGGTGTTCAACCACACATCCACGCCCTGCACCAGGTAGCGGGCCAGGTTCATATCATATTCTTCCAGGAACACCAACCGCCCACCGCTGGCGTTGTTCTTCACCGCCCGGTAGACATCCTGGATGATCATCTTGCCCTGCTCGTGATCGGGGTGCGACTTGCCGGCGAAGATGACCTGCACCGGGCGCTCGCGGTCGTTGAGGATGCGCAGCAGGCGGTCCATATCGCGCAGCACCAGGTTGGCGCGCTTATACGGCGCGAACCGGCGGGCGAAGCCGATGGTCAGCGCGTAGGGGTCGATCATCACGCCGGAGGCGACCACCTGCGAGGGCTGCCAGCCGCCGTTGTGCCAGCGGCCGCGGGCGCGCTCACGGATATAGGACGCCAGCTTGCGCTTCAGGTGCAGGCGCACCGTCCACAGCTGCTCGTCGGGGATGTTTTTAATCCCTTCCCAGGCGTCCGGGTCGTCCAGGCGCTCCATCCAGCTTTCGCCCAGGTGGCGCTGGTAGAGCGCCATCAGCCGGCGGGCCAGCCAGGTGCTGGTGTGGATGCCGTTGGTGATATGGGTGATAGGCACATCGCGCTCGGGCGTCTCTGGCCACAGGTACTGCCACATCTTGCGCGCCACCTGCCCGTGCAGCTCCGACACACCGTTGCTGGACTCGGAGTAGCGCAGGGCCAGGGCCGGCATGCTGAAGGTCTCGCCATAATTAACCTGATGGCGGGCCAGGTCCATGAAAGCATCCCGGCTAATGCCCAGCTGCGGCCACCAGTTGGCAAAGTACTTATCCACCAGCCACAGCTGGAACTCATCGTTGCCCGCCGGCACCGGGGTGTGGGTGGTAAAGATGTTGCTGCTCCGCACGGTTGCGCCGGCTTCTTCAAGGGTCATGCCCTGCGCCAGGTACTCGCGCAGGCGCTCCAGCACCAGAAAGGCGGCGTGTCCTTCATTCATATGCCACACGTCGGGGTTATAGCCCAGCAGGCGCAGCGCCCGCACCCCGCCGATGCCCAGCAGCATCTCCTGCGAAATGCGCAGTTCCGGGTCACCGGAATACAGTCGGGCGGTCATGCCGCGATCCTGCTGCGAGTTTGCGTCATTGTTGGCATCCAGCAGGTACAACGGCACACGGCCGACCTGGAGCTTCCAGATGCGCACCTTGACTTCGCGCCCGGGCAGCTCCACACCCACCATCAGCGGCTTGCCGGCTTCGTCGGTGACGGGCAGCACGGGCAGCTGGTCAAACGGGTGAGCGTTGTAGCTGGCTTCCTGCCAGCCGTCCTCGGTCAGGCGCTGGGTGAAATAGCCTTCGCTGTAGAAAAAGCCGATCGCGGCGAACGGCAGCCCCAGGTCGCTGGCCTCTTTGGTGTGATCGCCGGAAAGCACGCCCAAGCCGCCGGCGTAGATGGGCAGGGTTTCGTGCAAGCCAAACTCGAACGACAGGTAAGCGACCTGCTTGTTCTTGTACTGCGGGTGCTGCTTGGAGAACCAGGTCTCCTTCGCTCCCATGTACTCGTCCAGGGCGCTCATCATCCGGTCGTACATTTCCAGGTAAAAGCGGTTGTTGGTGGCGGCATTCAGACGGGCGCGCTCCACCTGGCGCAGAAAGATCACCGGGTTGTGATAGATCCGCTCCCAAAGCACCGGGTCGATGCGCGAGAACAGCCGCTGTGATTCAGGGTTCCAGGTCCACCACAAGTTGTAAGCCAGCTCACCCAGGCGGTTGATGCGCTTGGGCAGGCTGAAATTACTCGGGACCTGTGCTTGAAAGCCTTGATGTTCCATAAACTAATCTCCAGTTGCGCGCAGAATCAAACTCAAAAAGTGCGCTGCAAGAAGCAATCTTACCACACGCAACCGGTCTAAACAGGCATAATTAGGCCATATCCCAGAAAAATTGACCGCTTGAATGTGCGCAGTTAATCGAGGCTGTCCTGCCGGCGGCGTTTGATCTCGCTGCGGCGGCGCTTGGTTTCCAGACGTTTCTCCACCGAGGCGGCGCTGGGGCGGGTCTTGCGGCGCGGCTTGGGCGGCTGGGCCGCCTGGCGGATCAATTCAACCAGCCGGGCGATGGCGTCGGCGCGGTTCTGCTCCTGGGTGCGGTAGCGGCGGGCTTCAATGAGCAGTATGCCATCCTCCAGCAGACGATTGTGGGCCAGCGCCTGCAGCCGTGCCCGCACGTCCTCGGGCAAGGAGGGCGAGTGAGTGCTAAAACGCAGCTGGGCCTTGGTAGCCACCTTGTTCACGTTCTGCCCACCCGGGCCGGATGACTGGACGAAATCGATCTGAATTTCATCCTCGTGCAGCGAAATCTGCTGGTTAACCTCGATCATAAGAACTCACTTTTCACTTTCTAAGCGGCGGAGAATGGCAGCCGCAGGGTTAATCCAAACCAGGGCTATCCCAGGTCACCGGGACAGCCCTGGTTGGGCATGCTACACGCCGGCCTAGCCTTCGATGCCGAGCAGGCGGTTCAGTTTATCGACGTCAAAATTGACCACAATCGTGCCGCGCACATCAAAGGTGGGGGTGGTCTCTGCCCCACCGGTCCACTCACGCACGCGGGCCGCGG
>JBJSYW010000109.1:0-6874 GCA_046089985.1 Chloroflexota bacterium | reverse complement strand
CTGCTGCTGGTGGGGCCGGACGGGCTGCGTGGCGAGGTGGCGCCGGCGGCGCGCATGGCGGCTGCCGGGCTGGCGGCGCTGCTGATCCTGTCGCTGCTCTACCTGCCGCTTTCGCTGGCAGGTGGGCTGCTGCAGCTGGCCCGCCGGGCGATCGTACTGGACGGGGCCGGGGTGGTGGCCGGGCTGGGCCGGGCCTGGGGGCTGGCGCTCCGGCGCGGGCAGGAGGTCTTCTCGCTGTGGGTCACGCTGCTGGCGTTGGAGCTGGGCTATTACCTGGTGGCGCTGCCGCTGGCGGCCGGGCTGGCTGTGGCGGGTATGCTGGTTGGTTGGGCTGCCGGGGCGGCGGTCTACCTGGCGCTGGAGGGCCGCCTGGCGCTGGAAGCCGGTTTTGGCCTGGCGGCGCTGGCGGGGCTGGGGGTGATGTTCGTCATCGCCGGCCTGCCGATGATGCTGGTGGACGGGCTGTGGTCCACCTACGTCTCGCTGGCCTGGACGCGGGTGTACGTCGAGCTAAGCGCCCAAGAAGCCGCCTGACGGCTATTTTTCGGCCGTAGCCCACATGTTGAGCCAGCCTTCGGAGTAGCCAAATACCTCTTGGATTAATGAATGATCTGGTAAAGCCGGTACCGGTCGTTTTTATAAACAAGGATCAAGTCGCCCGGATTGTTCGTGACCATCGGATCAGTCTTGTAATTGGGGCTGAGCAGGTAATCGCCAACCTGGAGCCTGGCTGGGTCGCTAATCGCCGCGCTCCACCGCCCAGTAAAGAGGCGCAGCGCGCGCGGATTGGTGAAGATGATAATACGATCGGCAGGGGTATGTTTCCGGATGTACTTCATGACGTTTTGTGCTTCGATGGTCTGGGGTCCCACCGGCGCCGGCCGGCCCTGAGATAGGTTCTGGAGCGCTGCGTTTCCAGCTGTTACGATAAAATAACCCAGCAGGAGAAGCAGGCCTGCGCCGGTCACGCGGCGATACGCGGCCGGCCAGCGTTGGTTACTCCCGCGGCTGACCCATAAGAAGCCGTGGATTAAGAAGTAAAGCAGTATGGGCAGGATTGGGAAGATGAACCGCAGTCCCTGCTGGAAGCGATATGGCAGATATGGAGCCAGCATGAGCAGCAGGTAGACGAGCAGGTCGTGATCGTCTTTCAGGCGGCTCCAGACGCCGGCGGCGGTCAAGCCGGCGCATAGACCGAATGCCAGCCGGTTGTACGGGATTGGTTGCAAAATTTCCCACGGCAGGAAGAAATAATACTTGATATTACCGGCTATGCTTCCCAGATCGAAGAACGTGCTGCTCCTTTCGCCGTATCCTTCGGTGGGGAAGATCAACTGCCAGGCAGCGATAGCGGCAATCATGCTCAGGTATGGCAGCAATTGCTCAAAAAGCTGCTGCCTGGTCGCGGGCAGAAAAGCTTTCCACCGCGATCGCCCGCCAGGTTCGACCGGACGGTTGCGGTAGTTCCCAACTGCCTGGCAATAAACCAGGTAAGGCAGAAACAGCAGGCCGGTTGCCCGGATGCTCCAGGGCAGCACTGCCGCCAGGCCGGCCAAAAGCGTGTCGACTTTCGGGTGACCGGGAAGGATGCCGTTCCGGTTGAGCGCAGCGCGCCGGATGAGCATGACGGCCAGCATAGCGAAAAACAGGAAGGGGATATCCGAGAGGATCTGGTTCATGGATTGGATCAGCGCCGGATTGCAGGCAAAAAGCGCGACAAACACAGCCCCCCAGGTAGACCCGAGCGAACGGCGCAGGCCAAACCAGAGCACAGTGAGGAAGCCCAGGTAAGCCAGGATGTTCAAGCTTTTCAAGGCGAAGAAATCCAGCCCACTCAGCCAGAGGATTGGCGCTAGCAGCAGCGGCGTCCCCCATGGATAAGCGATTGGTCCAATAGTCCGGTCGGATTCCAGGATGGTGAACCGATTGGCCGCCAAGAAATCGTCTACGGAACGGTCCAACAAGCTCTGAGCCTGCAGCAGATAGGCGGCGAAGTCATCTCCCCAATTATGACCCTGGTACAGGCTGCCCCAGGCCAGCAGTACAAAAACCAGCAGCAGGGCCGCCAGGGTCTTGGGTGATCCGAGTACGCTGGTGAAATAATTCTGGTAAATATGTATTGGATGGGTGTGGATAGGCGCAGAAGAAGCCCCGGACATTTTTTGCGGTTCCCTGATCTATTGGGTGATATTTGGTATGCGCATCCCGGCGCGCAGCAGGCCGCGGCGCACCGGCGCCGGGGCGACTCGGAATACAGCCAGCATGGTAGACAGCAGCCCCGGCAGATCCAACGTGTCGGACAGGTAGCCAGCCCACTGCGGTTGGGGCAGGCGGAAGAAAGCCGCGAAGAACTGCTGCAGGGTGGGGGCGTCGAAACCGATCAGCGTGTGCAGCCCGAACAGGTACAGCGCCCGGCGGCGCAGGCGCCCGGCGGGCCACAAGGCGGTCCAGCCGGCCCGGGCGGCGCTGAGCGGATTGGCGTCCGGGCGGGCCAGCGCGGCGGATACGGCGGCAGCCAGCCGCGGCGCCCGGCGCAGCGCGGCCGCCACCTGGTAGCCGGAAGCCGGGTGGACCATTCCGGCGGCAGCCCCAAAACCCAGCAGCGGGCCGGAACGCCCGGGCAGCGGCGCGTTCATCGGGAACAGCACCCGCTCGACGTGTTCGATCTGGGTAGCGGCGATGCCACGAGCCGCCAGGCGCTGCTGCAGGCGGCGCTCCAGGCGCGGCAGCGGGAAGGCCGGGGCCAGCGCCAGCGAGGTCTCCTCGACAAAATAGCGCTCGTCGCCCAGGCCCATGGCGTACAGGAAGGTTGGCGGGCCGCGGCGCTCGTCCGGGTCGAGGTGATCGGCGCGCCAGTCCATCAGCACCAGTTCGCCGGGGGCCACCGGCGGGCGGTTGAAGCGCCCGACGATGCCATAGGCGGCCTGGTACGCCGGCGGCGGCCCGGCGGGGCGCTCCAGCAGGGCAGGGTAGTGCCCGGAAGCGTCGATCACCAGGCGGGCGGGGTAGCGCCGGCCGCGGCGGGTGGTGATGGTGGACAGCCCGTCGTGGGTCTCACAGGCGGCGGCGCGGCCTTCGCACCAGGCCACATTGCCGGCCTGGCAGCGCGCCAGCAGGTGCTGCTGCAGGCGGGCGTTATCGAACAGGGCATACTCCCGCCCGAGCAGCAGCCGGCTGCCGGCCGGTTGAGTGGCGTAGGCTGCGCCGGCGAGCGGAGCGGCGTTGGGAGGCATGTTGCTGCCGGCGGGGAACGACCCGGGGGGCTGCAGGCCAGGCTGGGAATGCGCATAGGCAGTGGTGAGCGCCCAGCGCCAGCCCAGGGTGTGCTCGAGCTCAAGCCCGTCCAGCTCATCCACCCAGGCGCCGTAGGTGGCCGGCCAGGGCGCGTCCGGCGGCCGGGCGGAAAGCCCGGTCACCTGCAGCCCGGCCGCGCCCAGCGCGGCGGCGATCGCCAGACCAGCCGGCCCGGCCCCTACCACGATGACATCATCCATGCGCCAAGTATACTATGTTACAATCCTGCCATGTTCTTACCCACCACGCCGGAAGAGTTAGAACGCCTGGGTTGGGATGCGCTGGACGTCATCCTGGTCACCGGCGACAGCTATATCGACAGCCCGTTCAACGGGGTGGCGCTGATCGGCAAGCTGCTGCAGGCCAACGGTTACCGGGTGGGGGTGATCGGCCAGCCGCAGCTCGATACTCCGGATGATATCACCCGCCTGGGTGAGCCGCGCCTGTTTTGGGGCATCTCCGGCGGCAGCGTCGACTCGATGGTCTCCAACTACACGGCGCTGAAAAAGAAGCGCCGCAGCGATGACTACACTCCCGGCGGGCAGAACACCCGTCGTCCCGACCGCGCCGCGATGGTGTATACCAACCTGGTGCGGCGCTATTTCAAGAACACCCGCCCGATCGTGCTGGGCGGGATCGAGGCCAGCCTGCGGCGCGTGGCGCACTACGATTTCTGGTCCGACCGGCTGCGTGGTTCGATCCTGTTTGACGCCAAGGCCGATTACCTGCTGTATGGGATGGCTGAAAAGGCGGTGCTGGCGCTGGCCGAAGCGTTGAAGACCGGCGGCGACCCGCGCGAGATCCTCGGGCTGTGTTATATCGCCAACGCGGCGGTGTTTGCCGAGCGCGGGGCGCGCTACCTGGAACTGCCATCGTTCGAGGCGGTCTCGGCCGATAAGCAGGCCTTCATTGATATGTTCCACGCCTTTTACGCCAACAACGACCCGCTGACCGCCAAACCGCTGGCGCAAAAGCACGGCGAGCGCTGGCTGATGCAGAACCCGCCCTCCCCGCACCTGACCCAGGCCGAGCTGGATGCGCTGTACCGGCTGGACTTCGAGCGCGCCCAGCACCCCTATTATGAAGCCCAGGGCCCGGTCAAGGCGCTTGAGACGATCCGCTTCTCGATCTCGACCCACCGCGGCTGCTACGGCGAGTGCAACTTCTGCGCGATCGCCGTCCACGAAGGGCGCACGGTGCTGTGGCGCAGCCCCGACTCGATCGTGGCGGAGGCCGAGCAGCTGGCGGCGCTGCCGTCGTTCAAGGGCTACATCCAGGATGTTGGCGGGCCGACCGCCAACATGTATGGCTACGAGTGCGACAAGAAGCTCAGCAAGGGGGTGTGCGCCCGCAAGCGCTGCGTCTACCCCGAGGTGTGCCGGCTGATGAAGCCCGACCACCGCCCGCAAATCGAGCTGCTGCGCCGGCTGCGCCAGATCAAGGGGGTCAAGAAGGTCTTTGTGGCCTCCGGCATCCGTTACGATCTGCTGCTGGAGGATGAGCAGAGCGGCTACGACTACCTGAAGCAGGTGGTCAACCACCACGTTTCCGGGCAGATGAAGGTTGCTCCTGAGCATACCGAGGACAACGTGCTGAGCCACATGGGTAAGCCCGGGACGACGGCGCTGGTGCGCTTCAAGGCGCTGTTCGACCGGCTGAGCCGCGAGAGCGGCAAGCCGCAGTTCCTGACCTACTACCTGATTGCCGCTCACCCCGGCTGCAGCGAGCGCGACATGGAAGCGCTGAAGCGTTTCACCAGCAGCAAGCTGGGGGTCAATCCCGAGCAGGTGCAGATCTTCACCCCCACCCCGTCGACCTACTCGAGCCTGATGTACTACACCGAACTGGACCCGTTCACCCGCCAGCCGATTTTCGTCGAAAAAGACCTGCGTCGCAAGGAACGCCAGAAAGAGATCGTGACGCAGAAGGTGCTGACCTCCGCCCAGCGCATGTACCGCCGCCGCCCGTAAACCTATGGATACCTGTTTTGCCGTGTGCAGCCCGGGGCTTGAACCGTTCGTGGCGCGTGAGCTGATCGACCTGGGGCTGGCGCCGTCGGCTGCGCCGCAGTCCGCCGCCGGGCAGGCCGAAGACAGCGGCGGGATCGAGTTCCCGGCCGATCTGCCGGGGATCTACCGGGCCAACCTGCACCTGCGCTGCGCCAGCCGGGTGCTGGTGCGGCTGGGCGAGTTCTACGCCGCCGCCTTCCCCGAGTTGCGCAAGAAAGCCGCCCGCCTGCCATGGGAGCGCTACCTGCGCCCCGGTCAGCCGGTGGTGGTGCGCGCCACCTGCCACAAGTCGCGCCTGTACCACTCTGACGGGGTGGCTGAGCGGGTGATGGGCGCGATTGGCGACCGGGTGGGCGCACCGCCGCCGCCCGGCAAGTATGACGAAGCCGGGCAGGCCCCGCCGCCGCAGCTGGTGGTGGTGCGCCTGGCGCACGATAAGGCGCTGATCTCGATTGACAGTTCTGGAGCGCTGCTGTACCGCCGCGGCTACCGCCAGGCGGTGGCTAAGGCCCCGCTGCGCGAAACGCTGGCAGCTGGGATGCTGCTGGCCTCCGGCTGGGACCCGGCCGCGCCGCTGCTGGACCCGTTTTGCGGTTCGGGCACCATCGCCATCGAAGCGGCTCTGCTGGCGGCGCGCCTGGCCCCCGGGCGCAGCCGGCGCTTCGCTTTCCAGGATTGGCCCACCTGGGATGCGCCTGCCTGGGCGCGCCTGCTGGACGAGGCCGGGCAGGCTGCCGCCGGGGCCGCGCCAGTGCGCATCCAGGCCTCCGACCGGGACGCCGGGGCGATCGAGATGGCGCGCGCCAACGCCGAGCGCGCCGGCGTGCTGCCGCTGATCGAGTTCACCCGTCAGGCGGTCTCAGCCATCCAGCCGCCCCCTGGGCCGGGTTGGGTGATCACCAACCCGCCGTACGGGCTGCGGGTCAGCGCCCGCCAGGATCTGCGCAACCTATACGCCCAGTTTGGCAATGTGCTGCGCTTGAAGTGCCCCGGCTGGCGTGTGGCGGTGCTGTGCAACGACCTGCTGCTGCTCTCGCAGACCCGCCTGCGGCTGGAAAGCAGCCTGGCGCTGGTCAACGGCGGGCTGGCGGTGCGCCTGGGTCGCGGCGCAGTGTGACCATCGAAAACCAATCAAACTCACAGGAGGGAAACCATGCCACGCGTGGCAATCAACCAAACCGCCCCGGATTTCAGCCTGGCGGATTATACCGGCAAGCCCTACCGCCTTACAGAGCGGCGCGGGCGCAAGAACGTGCTGCTGGTTTTCAACCGCGGCTTTGCCTGACCGTTCTGCCAGCGGCATATGGCGCAGTTGCGCCAGGATCATGCACAGTTCGTCGAGCGGGAGGTGGAAGTTGTGGTGCTCGGCCCGGAGGACGCCGGTGCGTTTGCGGCGTACTTCAAAAAAGAAGACCTGCCCTTCACCGGCCTGCCCGACCCCAAGGCCAGTGTGCTGAAGCTGTACGGGCAGGAGGTCAATCTGTTCAAGCTGGGGCGCATGCCGGCCCAGGTGCTGATTGACCGGGCCGGGATGGCCCGCTTCGTACATTACGGGCACAGTATGAGCGATA
>JBJSYW010000108.1:0-17741 GCA_046089985.1 Chloroflexota bacterium | reverse complement strand
TGGTACGGGCGGGTGCTGGTCGAGCGGGTTGAGAAGCTGACCCCGGAGGCCGAATGGCGGCGAGCCTACCGGGATATCACCGACTTTGAGCGCACGCTGGCCGACGACGGTACGCTGCTGGTCAAGTTCTTTCTGCACATCTCCAAGGCCGAGCAAAAGAAGCGCTTTAACGCGCTGCAGAAAGACCCGCTGACCGCCTGGCATGTGGCCCCCGAAGATTGGGACCACCACTACCACTACGATGACTGGCTGCTGGCCTATGAGGAAGCCTTTGAGCGCACCGATACCGAGTGGGGGGCGTGGACGATCGTCGAAGCCACCCAGCGCCGCTATACCTGGGCTAAGATTTACCGCTCGCTAATCGCTGCCCTGGAAGAGCGCCTGGGTTGGCCGGCGCTGGAACTGCCTGCCCCGGCTTCCGATGAACCGAGCGCCGAAGACGGCGCGTGGGAGTCCTCTGAAGAAGCCGCCGGCGAAAGCGCAGACAAAAACGACGGGGAAGCGCTGGACGATGGCGTCGATGCGACCACTGAAGAGCTGGCCCTGGAACTTCAGGACGAACCGGAAGACACGTCGATACTCGCACAGGAGGCCTGAGATGCTGGCATCCATCGATCTATCCCAATCGCTCAGCTCAGAGCAGTATGAAAAAGAACTGGTGCGCAGCCAGGTGGCGCTGTTCAGCCTGGCCTACCAGGTCTACCAGCAGCAGCGCCCGGTAGCGATCGTCTTTGAAGGCTGGGACGCAGCCGGTAAGGGCGGCGCCATCCGGCGCATCACCGAAAAGCTGGACCCGCGCGGCTTTGTGGTCTATTCGATCGCCGCGCCCAAGGGCGATGACGCTACCCATCATTACCTGTGGCGCTTCTGGAACCGCCTGCCGGAGGCCGGTCAGCTTGCCATCTTTGACCGCTCATGGTATGGGCGGGTGATGGTCGAGCGCATCGAAGGCTTCTGCAGCGAGGCCGAGTGGAAGCGCGCCTATCGTGAGATCAACAACTTCGAGCGCCAGCTGATCGACTTTGGTACAATACTGTTTAAGTTCTGGCTGCACATCGACCGCGATGAGCAGCTGCGGCGCTTTGAATCGCGCTCCGATGACCGGCGGCGCTCGTGGAAGCTGACCGATGAGGACTGGCGCAACCGCGAGAAGTGGCCGCAGTACGAAGCAGCCGTCGACGAGATGCTGTTGAAAACCAGCACGCTCTCTGCCCCCTGGACGGTGGTCGAAGGCAACTCGAAGACCTTTGCCCGGGTCAAAATCCTGCGCACATTGGTTGATAAGCTCAGCCAGGAGTTGAACTACGACCCCTTCAAACCGCAGGGCAAGCCGGACAAGGCGAAGCCGGATAAGGCAGACAAGAAAGACGGCGGAAAGAAGAAGAAGAAATAACCGTGAAGGCAGCAGGTGTTTGATGGTAGAGATCCTGGACATTAAAGAGAACCTCCAGCCGGGCGAGATCGATCTGCACGCGCCGCAGTACTATGTCAACCGCGAGCTGTCGCTGCTGGAGTTTGACCGGCGCGTGCTGCAGGAAGCGCAGGATGAATCGAACTCGCTGCTCGAGCGGGTCAAATTCCTGGCGATCACCGGTTCTAACCTGGACGAGTTCTTTATGGTGCGGGTGACCGGGCTGCGCAAGCAGATGGAGTCGGGGGTGATCGACCTGCCCGCCGATGGGCTGCCTCCGCAGCGCGCTCTGGCTGAGATCCGCAAACTGGCCGGACAGTTGATGACCGATATGCGCACCTGCCTGGAAGACCTGCTGCCCCAGCTAGCCCAGGCTGGGATCCACGTATTGCATTACGATTCGCTCACCAACCGCCAGCGCGAAGCGGCCGATAATTATTTCGACGAAGTGGTGGCGAAGGTGGTCACCCCGCTGGCGTTTGACCCCGGGCACCCGTTCCCGCATATCTCGAACCTGAGCCTTAACCTGGCGGTGGTGATAGAAGATGAGACCGGCCGAGAGCGCTTTGCCCGCCTGAAGGTGCCCAAGACCCTGCCGCGCCTGGTGCCGCTAAAGTCCTCCTCCGGCGGGCTGCGCAAAGACGGCACCCCGCCCAAAAATCACTACTTCGTCTGGCTGGAAGAGGTGGTGGTAGCCAACCTGCACAAGCTGTTCTCGGGCATGCAGCTGGTTGAAGCGCACCCCTTCCGGGTGACGCGGGATGCCGATATGGTGATCCAGGAGCTGGAAGCCGGCGACCTGCTGGAGAGCATCGAGCAGTCGGTGCGCCAGCGGCGCTTTGGCTCGGTCACGCGCCTGTCGGTGGGGGAGAGCATGCCCACCCGCATCCGCGAGATCCTGGTCGAGAACCTGGAGATGGACCGCCGGGATATCTATACCGTCACCGGTCCGCTGGGCATCAGCGATCTGTTCGCCCTTTCGGCGGTGGACCGGCTGGACCTGAAGGACAGCCCGTTCAAACCCACCATCCCCGCCGCGCTGCGTTTTGACACCCGCTCGGATGGGCGGGATGGCAGCCTGTTCGCCGCCATCCGCCAGCAGGACATCCTGGTGCACCACCCGTATGATTCGTTTAAGCCGGTGGTCGATTTCTTGCGCACCGCGGCGCGGGACCCGGACGTGCTGGCGATCAAGCAGACCCTGTACCGGGTGGGGCGCAACTCGCCGGTGGTCGACGCGCTGTTGGAAGCGCGCGAGAACGGCAAAGAAGTGGCTGTGCTGGTGGAACTGAAAGCCCGCTTTGACGAAGAGAGCAACATCAGTTGGGCCAGGACGCTGGAAAAAGAAGGCGTGCACGTGATCTACGGGCTGTTGGGGCTGAAGACCCACTCGAAGATCGCCCTGGTGGTGCGGCGCGAGGAAGAGCATATCCGCCGTTATCTGCACCTGGCAACCGGCAACTACAACCCGGTCACCGCCACGGTGTACGAGGACGTGGGCATGTTCTCGGCCGATGAAGACATCGGCGCGGATGCGACCGACCTGTTCAATTACCTGACCGGCTATTCGGCCCGCAAGCAGTTCCGCAAGCTGCTGGTGGCGCCGATCAACCTGCGCCAGCGCATGGAAGAGCTGATCGACCGCGAGATCGAGCACCAGCAGGCCGGGCGCTGCGGCAGCCTGATCTTCAAGATGAATGCCCTGGTGGACCCGCGCATGATCCGCAAGCTGTATCAGGCCTCGCAGGCCGGGGTCAAGGTCGATCTGATCGTGCGCGGCATCTGCTGCCTGCGCCCCGGCGTGCCGGGCGTATCCGAGAACATCCGGGTTACCAGTGTAGTGGGACGCTTCCTGGAGCACAGCCGCATTTATTATTTCTGCAACGGTGGGGCGGAAGAGATTTATTCCGGCAGCGCCGACCTGATGCCGCGCAATATCAACTGGCGCGTGGAGGTGCTGTTCCCGATCCAGGATAAGCGCCTGATCCGCTACCTGCGCGATGATGTGCTGGAGACCTATCTGCACTCCAATTTGAAGACGCGCCTGATGAAGCCGGACGGCTCATACCAGGTGCTGCACCCGCACTCCGGCGATGTGCCGTTGAACCCCCAGGAGTGGCTGATCCGGTATCACCAGCAGTATAAGGGGTGAGAGGAGATCCAATGAAAGACAAGAAGCACGCTGCCGGGCTGCCCGAGGATGGCGCTCCGGTGGTTGATGATGCGCCGCTGTTAGCGGCGGCGCAGCAGTTATTTGATTCTTCGCAAGAGCTGCATGCGTTGGAAGATGACGGGCGGGCGGTGCTGCAGACTGCGGCCCTGCTGGTTGGGCGGCGTCTGCCGAAAGGCAAAAAGAAACCGGCCGAAGCGCTGCTGGAGCTGGTCAAGCAGCATAACCCGCTGGAGCTGAACGCCGACGAGCGCGCCGCAGCCGCGGCCGTGCTGGCGCTGTATCACGGGTTGGTGAAGCGCAAGCAGCTGGATCGTTTTAGCCTGGCCCCGCTGCAGCAGCGCCAATCGCTGACGCTGGCGGCGCTGCTGCGCCTGGCTGGGGCTATCGAGCAAAGCGGCCTGGCATTGGAACGGGTCCAGTCCAGGGATGGCAGCCTGTGGCTGGTGACCGGCGGGCCGGAGCCCGGCGAGGCGGCTGTGCGCGCTGTGCAGCGCGCCGCCCGGCTGTGGGAGAAGGTCGGTTACCCGCCCGTGGAAGTGCTGGAAAGTGAGCAGGCCCGCCTGCGCAGCCTGCCCTTCCCAGAAGTGCAGCCGCGCCCCGGGCTGGATGCGGATGAACCGCTGGCCGAAGCGGCGCGCAAGGTGATGCGGTTCCATTTTGCCCGCATGCTGGCCTACGAAGACGGCGCCCGGCTGGGCGAGGACATTGAGGCGCTGCACGATATGCGCGTCGCCACCCGCCGGCTGAGGGCGGCCTTTGACGTATTTGCCGATGCCTTTGAGCCGGGCGTGCTCAAACCGTACCTGAAGGGGCTACGCCAGGCTGGGCGGGCGCTGGGCAAGGTGCGCGACCTGGACGTGTTTATGGAGAAGGCGCAGCACTACCTGGCGGACCTGCCGGCGGGGGCCGGCGGGGGCGAGGCGTTCCTGCCGCTGCCCGGCTATGCCGCCGAAGCGCTGCCGCTCGAACTGGAAGCGGCCATGCTGGCTGCGCGTGGTTCGTCTGGTGCGGCGCCTGAAGAAGACGGATTGGCGCCCGCCGCCGGTGATGATGGCGCCGGTGCGGCGCGGCCCGGCGCAGAGCCTGGCGGCGTGGCCGGTGTGGTGCTGACAGCCGCCGACCTGCCGGGCGCCGGGCTGCCGGCGCTGCCCACGGCGCCGCTGCCGCTGGAATTGGAAGCCGCGGCGCGGCAGGCAGCCGCCCGGGCGGCGCTGGAACTGCGCGCCGCCCAAGATGACCTGCTGCCGTCTGCTGCGCTGCCCCTGGAACTGGAGGCTGCTCGTCTGGCGGCTGACGCAAGCGCCGATGGCGGCAGCGCCGGTGAAGCGCCGCCGCTGGAAGTGGAAGCCGCCCGGCTGGCGGTGGTGGCGCGCCTGTCGGGCGCGGCCGCCGGGGCGCACCTGCCTGCCGGCGTGGAAGATGCCGGCGCGGACGGCGCTGCGGATGGACCCGGCGAACCGGGCCGCCCCATGCCCGCCGCTGCCGTCGAACCGCCCGCCTCCCCACTGGAGCCGCTGTTCGAGCACTGGCATTTACAGCGCCAGGCCGCGCGAGACGAGCTGCTGGCCTTCCTGGACAGCCCGGCGTACGCGGCATTCAAGCGTGACTTTAATATGTTTGTCCATTCACCGGGCGCGGGGGCGCGCTGGCCCACGCCCGAGACCTTCGGGACGGTGGAGATCCCGCCGCCCAGCCGGGTGCGTGAACTGGCCCCGCAGTTGATCTACACCCGCCTGGCTGAAGCGCGTGCCTTTGGCCCGCACCTGGACGGCGCCCCAGTGGACCTGCTGCATGCCCTGCGGATCGAGTTCAAGAAGCTGCGCTATACGGTGGAGTATTTCCAGGAAGCGCTGGGCCGCCCGGCTAAAGACGTGATCAACGATTTGAAGGCGCTGCAAGACCACCTGGGCGACCTGAACGATGCGCAGGTGGCGGCGGGCATGCTGGGGCAGTTCATCGCCGGTTGGGATGCACAGCAGGCGCAGCTGCCGGCCTCCGCGCGCCGCTCCAGCCTGGGCGTGGCGGCGTACCTGGCCTATCGCCAGGCCGAGATGCAGCGCTTGCGGGTGACCTTCCGCCAGGCCTGGGAGGCGCACTTCGGCGCGGCCTTTGTCCAGAACCTGGGTCAGGCCGTGGCTGAGTTATAGCGGCGACCGGTTCCGGCCGGCTTATGAAAAATCTTTCAGCAGCGCCCGGTCGGGACCGCGGTCGATCTCCCACGGATAGATGATGTGGGCGTCGGTGATGGCGGCGTAGTAATCGGGGCGGGCTGAGCCGAACAGGTTGCGGTAGGGGTTGAAGTGGAACACGCAGGTGGACGGCAGCCCGCCGGCGGCTGAAACGCGGATTTTTACGGCGGTGATTGTGCGCCCGGAACCCCACACGTCATCCACCACCAGGGTGCGCCGGCCGCGCAGGGCGCGCTCTTCCGGGAACTGGATGAACTGCGGCCAGGCCATCAGGCGCGCCTTTTCCATCTCCATCTGGATTGGAAAATCAACCGCGGCCGTCAGCAGGTGGGTGATCCCCATCGCCTCGGCCAGCATACCCCCGGGGATGATCCCGCCGCGCGTGATCATCACCATCGCGTCGTATTCGGTATCGAATTGGGGCACCAGGTGGTCGATCAGGCGATCTACATCATCCCAGGTCAGAATCTCACGACGCAGCGGCTGCATAAGAACTCCTCTTTCTAATTTAATCCCTGGATGCAGGGAGGCGCGATAATCCGGTCAAATTATAACCATATTTAGCCGATATGGCGGGTTCTCATAACAAGGAAGGCGGGTTGACTTCGATTTTCCATTCAGGGATCTGGCGGCCGCGCAGCAGCCCGGCCGGGTCTGGTCCGCACAGCACGATCTGCCAGCGGTACAGCCCGCCCACCTGGCCGAAGAAGCACGGCGCTGGGCCAATCAGGCGCGTACGGCTGCGCTGCTCCTCGGCCAGCCACTGATTCAGGCGCTCGGCCAGCTGCTGGGCGGCCGCCTGCGCCCGGGCCGGGTCGTGATGGCGATATTCCAGCCGCACCAGGCGTGCGAACGGTGGGTAGCCGGTCTGGCGGCGGTAGGCCAGTTCCTGGGTGTAGAAGGTCTGGTAATCGTGGCGCGCTGCGGTACGGATCACGTAATGATCGGGCTGGAAGCTTTGCAGCACCACCTGCCCGCCCAGCGCGCTGCGCCCGGCCCGGCCCGCCACCTGGGTCAGCACCTGGAAGGCACGCTCGCCGGCGCGGTAATCCGGCAGGCCCAGGCCCACATCCGCCAGCACCACGCCCACCAGTGTCACCAGCGGCAGGTCCAGCCCCTTAGCCAGCATCTGCGTGCCCACCAGCACGTCCGCTTCGTGGGCGGCAAAGGCCGCAAGGATCTCTTCATGGGCGCCCTTGTGGCGGGTGGTCTCGTGGTCCCAGCGCAGCGTGCGCACCCCGGGCAGAAGTTCGGCCACTTCGGCCTCGACGCGCTGCGTGCCGGTGCCAAAGTGGCGGATGCGGGCGCTGCCGCACTTGGGGCAGGTCGGCGGCATGCGCCGGGTATAGCCGCAGTAATGGCAGCGCAGCTCGCCGGCGTTTTCGTGGTAGGTGAGCGGAATCTCGCAGCGCGGGCATTTCAGGGTCAGCCCGCAGTCGCGGCAGAAGACGAAGGTGGCCGAGCCGCGCCGGTTCAAGAACAGGATCGCCTGCATCCCATCGGCCAGCGTGCTGCGCAGCGCCTCTTGCAGCCGGCTGCTGAAGATCGA
This sequence comes from Chloroflexota bacterium, assembly GCA_046089985.1. Lineage (GTDB taxonomy): Bacteria > Chloroflexota > Anaerolineae > Anaerolineales > UBA4823 > RBG-16-57-11. The sequence goes on along the minus strand of JBJSYW010000108.1, from coordinate 10,419 downwards.
ACGGTTGCCGGTTTTGAGTTCTTCGCGCATATCCACCACCTCCACCGGGGGCAGCCCGTCGGGGGTGGTGGGCGGCGCGCCGCGCCGTGTGGATGCTGCGGGCAGGCCGGGCAGACTGGGGGCGTTGGCGGCGGGCGGTGGAAGCGCCGGCGTGGATGCGGCCGGCTGCTCGCCCGGTTGAACCAGGATCCGCCGGGGCAGGTGCAGGTAGGTCCAGTCTGCAGCAGGCGGTGGAGCGCCGGGTGCGGCAGGCAGCGGGTGGGCATGGTACATGGCAGCCACATCCGGGGTGGCGCTGCCCATCAGGCAGACCGCCCCGGCCAGCCGGGCGTAGCTCACCGCCACATCGCGGGCGTGGAAGCTGGGCAGCAGGTCACTCTGGTAGTACGAATCGTCGTGGCTCTCGTCGACTACGATCAGCCCGAGCTGTTCGAAGGGGGTGAACAGGGCACTGCGCGGGCCGACCACCAGCGACAGCTCGCCGCTGCGCGCCCGTCGCCAGGTGTCGTAGCGCTCGCCGTCCGACAACCCGGAGTGGATGATGCCCACCCGGCCGGGGAAGCGCCCGGCAAAGCGCTGCACCGTTTGGGGCGTCAGGGCGATCTCGGGCACCAGCACGATCGCCTGGCGGTTGTGCTGCAGCGTCCAGGCCACCGCGTGCAGGTAGATCTCGGTTTTGCCCGAGCCGGTCACGCCGTGCAGCAGCAGCGGCGCCTGGGCCTGGCCCTGCAGCGACCCCTCCAGGGCCTGCTGCACCGGCCGCCAGACGGCCTGCTGGGCGGGGGTGAGCGGTGGGGCGGCATAGGGGCGGATGCGGGCAGCGCTCAACGGGTCGCGCAGCGTTTCAACTTCCCCCAGCGCGACCAGGCCGCGCCCGGCCAGGTATTTCAGATCTTCCAGCGAACCGCCGCTGCTAGCGTACACCCAGGCTACATCCACCGGCCCGCTCTCCTTGATCAGGAAGCGCAGCATCGCCTGGCGGCGCTCGCGGGCGGCGGTGCCGGCCCGGCCCAGGTCATCCAACGCCGCCTCGGCCTGTTCGGGCGCCAGCGCCAGCGCGGCGGTGCGGCCCATCTTGGGGCGCACGCGTGGGTCGCGCAGCAGCGCCTCCTGCAGCAGCAGGCCGCGCTTGATCAGCCCGCGGGCGCTGGCGCGCCAGTTAGTGCGCGGCATGGCGCGGTCGATCTGCTGGCCGCGCAGCGGGCCGCGCTTGTGCAGCATCGCCAGCAGCTTCTCCTGGGTGGGGGTCAGCCCGGGCAGCGCCTGGCCGCGGGCCGTGTACAGCTGGTCGGCCTGCTGTTCCACACCCGTCGGCAGCATCAACCCGATGCAGGCCGCCAGCGGGGCCAGCCAATCATGGGTCATCTGCTGCGCCAGGCGGATCTGCTGCGGGGTGACCACTGCGGCTGGGTCGATCACCGCTTCCACCGCCTTGGTCTGGCTGAACTCGGGTTGGTCGGTGAAGCCGGCGACGATGCCCTGCACCGTCTGCCGGCCGAACGGGATGCGCACCAGCTGGCCAAGCTGCACTTCCCCTTCCAACTCGGGCGGCAGGTGGTAGGAATACAGGCCCGAAGCGTGGGCGGCGTTGACGGCGACCGTGACGTAGGTGGGCATCGGGCGGCGCGCTCAGCTCTTGGGGGACGGTGTGGGCGGGGTTTCCTGGCCCGGCTCTGGGGCCGGTTCGACGCGCGTCAGGCGCACACGCGCTACGCGCAGCCGGTCCATCTCCTCCACCCGGATGCGCATCCCCGGGGCCTCGACTACGTCATGCAGGCGCGGGATGCGGCCCAGGCGGCCCATCACGAAACCGGCGATCGTGTCGTAATAGGCCTCCTCCAGCTTCAGTTCCAGCTCTTCATTGACCTCTTCGATCAGCGTCAGCCCGTCCACCAGCACCGAGCCGTCCGGCTGGAGCTGGATGCCCGGGGCGCTGGCGTCGAACGGGTCGTTGACCTCGCCAACAATCTCCTCCATCAGGTCTTCCAGGGTGACCATCCCGGCTGTGCCGCCGAACTCGTCCAGCACGATGGCGATGTGCTGGCGGTTATCACGGAACAGGCGCAGCAGCCCGGAGACCGAGAGCGTCTCGGGGGCGAAGAGCGGCTCGCGCAGCAGCGAGCGAGCGGTGCAGCCCTGGCAGTCGAGCGATTGCATGCTGATCAGCAGGTCGCGCACGTGGACAATGCCGATGATCTGGTCCAGGCTTTTTTCGTAGACGGGGAACTTGGTGTAGGTGGACTGGGTGGCCAGGCGGATGATCTCTTCCAGCGGGGTATCGGCCTCCAGCGAGGTGATCTCGGTGCGCGGCACCATCACCTGGCGCACCACCATCTCGCCGAAGTCGAACACGGCGTGCAGCATGTCGCTCTCGTCGGCCTCCATCACCCCGCCTTCGGTGCTGGCGTCCACCAGCATCTTCAACTCCTCGACCGAGTGCGCCAGGCCGTGCCCGGAGGCGGGCTGGATGCCCACCAGGCGCAGCAGGATATTGCCGGCGCCGTTCAAGGCCCAAATGGCCGGTTTGAAGATGCGCTCGGTCAGCAGGGTCGGCCCGGCCACGAACAGCGCTGTGCGCTCAGGGTTTTGCAGGGCGATCGACTTGGGGGCCAGCTCGCCGATCACCACGTGCATGAAGGTGATCACCGTGAAGGCGAATGCGGCGCTGATGGTGTGCGAAACCTCCGACTGAGCTGCGTTGGGGAACAGGTCCACCAGCGGCTTGATCAGGTGCGAGAGGGCCGGCTCGCCGATCCAGCCCAGCGCCAGGCTGGCCAGGGTGATGCCCAGCTGGGTGGCGGCGATCACCCGGTCGGGGTTTTCGATGGCATGCTGCACGGCTTCCGCCCCAGACTGGCCGCGCGCCACCAGTTCCGCCACTCGCGTGCGCCGCACACTGACCAGGGCAAACTCGGCGGCTACAAAAAAGGCGTTGGCCAGCACAAAAATGATGATGGCCAGGATGCCGATCAAATCCATGGTTAAGGTACTTTCCATCCCGGGCTTTATTCCGATCCTGGGCGGGTGACCACGGCTGCAGCATACCCGACCACTTCGTCTGTCCTTCCGGTGACGTCACCGGAAGTGGCGTAATTGACCACCTGCGCCTGCCGGGCGCCCAACTGCTGGGCGGCCCACAGCACCGCCGCCACCGCGCCGTGCCCACAGGCAAAGGCCCGGCCCTCCTGTTCCACGCGGATCACTCCTGCCGGGTCGAAGGCCGCCACCTGGCGCAGCATCTCCTGGTCCAGCGCCTGGGCCACTTTCTGCGGGAAGAAGTGCGACAGATCGCTGCTGGCCACCAGCAGGGCGCGCTTGCCCCGCAGCGCCTGGCCTTCCTGCAGCAGGCGCGCCAGCGCCGCGCCCAGCGCCCGCGCCACCGGCTGGTCCTGCTCGCGCATCATCACCGGTACCAGCGTGAACGGTCCGGGCAGGGCGCGCTGCAGGAAAGGCAGCTCGATCTCCAGCGAGTGTTCGCGGTCGTTGGCGATCGCCGCCAGGCCGATCCCGGCGGCCTGCTTCAGGTAGCCGTCTAGCTCCTGCACGGCGGCCTGGTCCACCGGCACGGCGCCCAGCGGGGTCCAGTAGGCCTGGTGGGCGGTGGTGACCAGCGGGGCCGGCGAGACCGGCTGGTGCAGCGGCGCGATGATGACTACCGTCTCGACCGGCCGGCCGCGCACGGCGGCAAAGGCGTGCCCCGCCACCGGCCCGGAGAACTGGTGCCCGGCGTGCGGCGCTACCACGGCCACCACCTCGCCGTCCAGGGCGGGAAGCCGGGCTTCGTTAATATAGCGATCTACCAGGGCTGCCAGCCGGTGGGCATCCCCCGGGTACCATTGGCCGGCGATAGGAGACGGGCGAACGTGCTCTACCCCAGGGTTCATCGCGACCTTCCTTTCTACAATTATTATTGTAGCATAGGATAATCGGATAAAAGGTCGCGGGCGCCAACGGGTATTAAAACGCCCCGCAGATCACCCGGCCGGGCGGCTCAGGTAGCAGTGCCAGGCCAGGCGGGTGGCGGCGGAGCGGAAGGGACGCCAGTTTTCGGCCATCTCGAGCAGCGCGGCGCGGGATGGCGCGGCGCTCAGGCCCCAGGCGCGGCGCACCCCGCCGATCAGCCCCAGGTCCTGGACCGGCAGCACGTCGGGGCGCAGCAGCGAGAGCAGCAGGTAGATATCGGCGGTCCACGCGCCGATGCCTTTCAGGCGCACCAGCGCGGCGCGGGCGGTGTCGTCATCGGCGGCATGCACAGCCTGCAGGTCCAGCGTCCCATCCAGGATCGCCTGGGCCAGGCCGCGGCAGTAGCCGCGCTTCTGGCGGCTGAAGCCGATGCGCAGCAGGGTATCGTCGTCCAGCGCCAGGAAGGCCGCCGGGGAGAGCTCGGGCAGGGCGGCGTTCAGGCGGTCGAAGGCGGCCTTGGCCGAGGCCAGCGAGACCTGCTGCTCGAGGATGTTGTAGACCAGGCTGGCGAAGCCGGGCGGGCGGTTCCAGAAAGGCGGCAGCCCGTACTGATCCAGGACGCGCCGCAGGGCCGGCTCGCGCTCGGCCAGCCAGCCTGCGGCTTCTTGCATGCTTTGTTCACTGAGGGCATCCATGCGGTATACGGGCGGACCTTCAGGCGTGCTCGGCCGGTGCGGCGGCGGTCTGCATCTGCCGGCGTTCCAACTGCAGCAGCTTCTGCTTGCGGGCGATGCCCCAGCGATAGCCGGCCAGCGAACCATCGGAGCGGATCACGCGGTGGCAGGGGGTGACCAGCGAGACCGGGTTGCTGGCGCAGGCGTGCGCCACGGCGCGCACCGCCTGCGGGCGGCCGATCTCGGCGGCTACCTGCGTGTAGGTGCGGGTCTCGCCGTATGGGATGCGCCGCAGCGCCTCCCATACCTGGCGCTGGAAGGCGGTGGCCTGCACGTCGAGCGGCAGGTCCAGGCGCGGCAGGCGCCCGTCCAGGTAGTCGAGGATGGCCTGTACCCAGCCCTGCAGGGCGGCGTCATCGCGCTGCAGGTGGGCGGCGGGTACTTCAGTCTGCAGGAAGATCTCCAGCGTTTCGTCCTGGTCGGCAAAGCTGACCGCACAGATGCCCTGGGCGGTGGCGGCGACCAGCATGCGCCCCAGGTGGCAGTCGACGATCGTGTAACGTACTTCCATTGCGGCTCCTCCCCGGCGGAATTTACCGGGCGTCATTCCCAGGCGCTGTGGAGCGCCTTCGTACAGGCGGCTGTGTGAGCCATAACCGGCGTCGTACAGCGCCCCGCTGACCGGTTGGCCCTGGCGCAGGGCATCTTTCAGGGCGCGCTCGCGCAGCCCGGCGGCGTACTGCCGGGGGCTGACCCCGGTGACGGCCTTGAACGAGCGCTGCAGGTGCCAGGGGCTGGCCCCCACCCGCCGGCCCAACTCGGCCAGCGTCAGCGGGCCTTCTTCTTCGATCAGCCGGCAGGCGCGGGTGACCAGCTCGGCGGCCGGCTCCCTTGCGTCTTGCGGGCGGCAGCGCTTGCACGGGCGGAAGCCGGCTGCTTCGGCCTGCTCGCCGCCGGCATAAAAGCTCACGTTCTGGCGTTTGGGGGTGCGCGCCGGGCAGCCGGGCCGGCAGTAGATGCCGGTGCTGCGCACGCCCACCACGAACCGGCCGCTGTAGTGCCCATCGCGCTGCTCAAAAATCTCCCACAGGGTGTCTTCGTCAAACGGTAAAGTGTTGTCCATATCCAGCCTCCATCCAGTATCCACGAATGCTCGTATGATACGCCGAGGCGCAGCCCGCCGCTATCCGATTCTTGCGTTCAATATTCTACCGTATTCGCTCAGGTATAATAAAAACAGCAGCCAGGGCCTGCCGGAAGCTCACCCTGGCTGCTGATCTGATGCTGGAGTGGAGCAGGCCTGGTTGGCCCGCCTCCACTCCAGTCGCGCCGGTGGGGGCGCGCTTATCCCTTGAAGGCCGCGATCTGGTCCTTATGGATCGCCATCACGCCGGTGTCGACTGCGTACGGCAGCACCGACAGTTTATTGTCCATCCATTTCTTCTGGTAATCGCTGGGGTGGTTGACATAGTACAGCTGGTACAGGCCCACGAAGGTCATCATGTAGGTGCGCTGGACCATCGTGCTGTTGATTGACCCATCCTCCAGCCCAGCGATGATCGGCTCGGTGATGTCAAAGGTGACGGCCTTGATCTTGCCCACGTTGCTGGTCTGGCGCAGAGCGGCAGCGATCCCCGCACCCACGGCATTAATCGAGCCGACCAGGTTGATCTCGGGGTTGGCCTGCAGCATTGCCACGACTGCGTCGGCGGTGGCGGCGTCATCGTTCTTGTCGTCGATCACGGTCACCACTTCGGCGTTGCCCTTCTCGGCAAATACATCCTTGATGCCGCGGATGCGCTCTTCCAGGTTGAACTGCCCCGGCACGCTGGCCAGGCCGATTTTTCCAGCGGCTCCGCCCAGCACAGCCAGCATTTCCAGGCCCATTGTGCGCCCGGCCGAGTAGTTCTCGGTGCCCAGGTAGGTCAGGCGTTTGCTGTTCGGTGCGTCGGTGTCAACAGTCACCAGCGGGATGCCTGCGTCGATGGCTTTATCAATCGCCGCGCTGATCGCATCCGGCTGCAGCGCGCAAACGATCAGGCCGGCCGGCTTGGTGTTGATCACCTGCTCAAGCGCGGTCACTTGCGCCGGGGTGTCGAAGTCTGCCGGGCCGGTGTATTCCCAGGTAACGCCCAGCTGTTTGGCGGCATCCTGCCCGCCGTACTGCGCGTCCAACCAATATGGGTGGGCGGCCACATTCGAAACCATAACGTACTTCTCGTTCGGGTTTGCTTTTGGGGCCTCGCCCTGGGCGGGTGCAGCGGCGGGCGCCTGGGTAGGTGCAGCGGGCGCCGCGCAGCCGGCCAGCAAGGCGGCTGAGCCGGTCAGGCTCAGTGTCTTCAGGAAATCTCGGCGGCTGATGGGTTGAGACATGCATTCCTCCTGTTTTGGGTTTTCAACTCTGATTCATCTGCAAGGATCAAAATTCCAACCGGCCGGTTCCCCGGCCGGCGCCGTCCACAGCGGCCCGGCTGCCCGGGTCGCCAGGTACTCTGCCTATGCCTGCGAGCGGCGCTGGTTCAGCATATCGAAGGTGACGGCGGCCACCAGGATCACACCGCTGACAATGCTTTGCCAGTAAATCGACACGTTTAGCAGTACCAGCCCGTTGTTGATAATTGCCATTAGCAGCACGCCCAGGATAGCGCCCAAGATGGTGCCCTCGCCGCCCTTCAGGCTGCAGCCGCCGATCACGCAGGCCGAGATGACGCGCATCTCGGCGCCTTTGCCTGCCAGCGGGAAGGCCGAGCCTAACCGGCTGGTGGCGATGATCCCAGCTGCCCCGGCCATCATGGCGCAGAAGACGTAGATCAGGATGCGTAGGCGGTCAACCGGGATGCCCGAGAGCAGGGCTGCGCGCTCGTTGCCGCCCAGGTAGTAGATCAGGCGCAGCCACTGCGCCCGGCGCAGCAGGATGTCGCCGATGACCACCAGCACTGCCAGGACGATCACTGAGACCGGCACCGACAACAGCGAACCCTGGCCAATGTACAGGAAGTCGTCTGGGAAATTGGAGATGGGGTAGCCGCCGGAGATCACCAACGTGGCCCCGGAAGCAATGCCCATCATACCCAGGGTGGTGATCAGCGGGTTGACCCCAACTTTGGTGATAATTACACCGTTGAGCAGGCCCACCAGCCCGGCTGCAACCAGCGTGATCAGCACGGATGGCAGCAGGCCCACCCCACCATGCAGCAGGTTGGCGATGATCATCCCGGCAAAGGCCAGCACCGAACCCACCGACAGGTCGAACCCGCCGGTGATCAATACCATGGTCATGGCAATGGCGATCACGCCGTCGGTAACCAGACCGATCGCCACGGCGCTGAAGTTCGAAGAAGTCAGAAAAGCTGGGGATGAGAAGGCCAGCAGGATCGACACCACCAGGATCACCAGCACGATGGCCAGCTCGCGCACGCGCAGCAGCAGGCTGAAGATCGATGCGCCGCGTACTGCACGGGCCGCCGGGTTCAGGTTGGGTTCGGTAACAGCTTTCTTCAGCATATGGTTCTCTCCAGTCGATCAGGCGGCCTGGCGGGCTGCTGCCAGGGCCATTACTCGTTCTTCGGTGGCTTCTGCCCGGCTCAATTCTCCGGTCACGCGGCCCTCGTGCATCACCAGGATGCGGTCCGACATGCCCAACACCTCCGGCATTTCGGAAGAAATCAGCAGGATGCCTACCCCCTGGGCTGCCAGGCGGTGCAGCAGGGCATAGATCTCCATCTTTGCCCCCACATCGATGCCCCGGGTTGGCTCGTCTACAATCAGCACGCGCAGCTTCAGCGCCAGCCAGCGGGCCAGGATGACCTTTTGCTGGTTGCCGCCGCTCAATTTGCCGATGCGCTGGCGGGCGGATGGCGTGGCGATGTTCAGGCGCTGGATCATCGCCTGGGCCTGGGCCAGCTCTTTCCCTGGGTTAAGCATCCCGGCCCGTGATAATTCGCGCAGTTGGCTGACGGTGATATTGCGGCAGACATCCATGTTGCCGAAGATGGCATCGCCCTGGCGGTTTTCCGATAGATAGGCGATGCCCAGCCCGATGGCCTGGTTAGGCGTAGCGATCCGGACTGCCTGCCCGTCCAGCCGCAGCGCGCCGCTGTGAACGGGCAGCGCACCGAAGATCGCCTGCCCGACATCGCTGCGCCCGGCGCCTACCAGGCCGGCCATACCCAGGATCTCCCCTTTGCGCAGCGAAAAGCTGACATCTTCGAAGCGTCCCCGGCTGGACAGGCTCTCCACCTGCAGCGCTGTATCGCCTGGCTTGCCGGCGGGCCGCCCGTACAGATCTTCCAGCTTGCGGCCCACCATCATACGGATGATCGCATCGATGCTGGTCTGGGCGATCGGCTGTGTGCCCACCGGCTTCCCATCGCGCAGCACGGTCACCCGGTCGCCTATTCTGAAGATCTCTTCCAGGCGGTGGGAGATGTACACGATGCACAGCCCAGCGGCTTTTAACTGGGAGATGATCTTGAACAGCAGTTCGCTCTCGTGCTCGGTCAGGGATGAGGTCGGCTCGTCCAGGATGAGCACGCTGGCCTGGCGAGCCAGGGCTTTTGAGATCTCGATCACCTGCTGCTGGGCCAGGCTCAGCCGGCGCACCGGTGTGAAGGGGTCCAGCGGAAGCTCGAACTTATGCAGGTACTCGGCAGCCAGGGCTTTGGCTGCTGCCCGGTCCTCAAACCCCAGCGGCCCCCGGCGCGGCATGCGCCCGCCGAACAGGTTCTCGGCGATGCTCAGGTTCTGGAACAGATTCAGCTCCTGGTGCACGATGCTGATGCCAAGCTCTTGGGCGGCGCGCGGGCTGCGCACCTGCACCACCTGGCCGCACACCCGGATCTGGCCACTGTCTGGCTGGTATACGCCGGAGAGCACTTTCATTAAGGTGCTTTTGCCGGCGCCGTTCTCGCCCACCAGGGCATGCACCTCGCCGGGGTACAGGTCAAAATCGATCTGGTCCAGCGCCTGCACACCGGGGAAGCATTTGCTGATGCCGCGCATCTCCAGGAAGGGTGTTCCGGCAGGTTGCGTTTCCATCATGATCGCCTCAACTTGCACTTAACATACCGCCTCAGGCGGCCGGGAACACGCTGCCGCGCTTTGACCAGCGCGTCACGCAGCGCAGCATCTCGTCCGCCTCAGCCTGCGAAGCGACGTAGGTGCGCATGAACAGGCCCTCGGGGGGCAGTTCAGCCAGGATCTGCTCCACTTCGCCCGGCTGGCACAGCAGGTACAGATTGCGCCCGCTGTCCAGGATCTTGCGATAGCGTGGGATGTAGGCCGGGGTGTAGGTGGGCGGCGAGCCGGCCCCTGGGGTGAACTGGATCGCTTTGATTTCGGGCGCTTCCAGCAGCACATCGAGCATGTTCTTCATGCAGGCCGGGCCGTCCAGGTGGTAAACGCCGTACTCGCACCAGCGGCCCATCTTCAGCACCTCAGGGATGAAAAACTTGCGGAACATGCCGGGGGAGATCACCGACGAGAAATCGCAGGCGATCTGGTCCAGCTTGCCCGGCGCCCACAGCCCCATCCAGGCCAGCACGTCGCCGCCGTCATTGACTGGGGCGGTGAGTTGGTGGGCCTGGTCCATCAGCTGCACCCAGGCGTCCGAGATCAGCTGTACGCCGCGCTGCACCTGTTCGGGTTGGGCGATCAGGTCCATCGCCAGGTGATCCATGCCGCGGATCAGCGACAGCACATCGGCTCCGTTGCCCAGTTCGGGCTTGCCGACGAAGAACTTACCCGGCGCTTCGGCAGCGAAGCGCTCGACGATGGCTTTGATCGTTGCCCAGGTGGGGTCGGTATGGGGGTCGAAATGCGGCTGCCAGGCAGTCCAATCATC
>JBJSYW010000107.1:0-5316 GCA_046089985.1 Chloroflexota bacterium | reverse complement strand
AGGTGATCGCCGGTGACCCACTCGTCCAGCACGTACGGGCCTGCGCCCAGCACCTGCTGGTTGCAGTTCCAGGCTACGAACCCGGCGGCGGCATCGCAGTAGTGGCTGGGATAGATCGCCATGTTCTCGCCGCCCAACTGGGTGGCGTAGCCGGGGTAGATCGACGAGTAGTGAATGATGAAGGTGTAATCGTCGACCTTCTCCAGGCTGTCGGTGTAATCCACGCCTTCGGCCCAGATGCCGGTCTCAGGATTGGTCAGGGCTTCCCAGGTGAACAGCACGTCGGCGGTGGTCAGCGGCTTGCCGTCGGACCACTTGATGTCCTGGCGCAGTTTCCAGGTCACATCCATCTTACCCGAAGCTTCATCGACCACCACCCCACCGTTCTCGATGGTGGGCACTTCCAGCGCCAATTCGGGGAATACCTTACCATGCGGGTCGATATCCGCCAGGCCCAGCAGGGTCAGCTCCATCACCATCTGGTTGTAGCCCGTATCGGCCACACGCCGTTGAACGCGCTGGGGTCTTCGGGGATGACAATCGTAATGGACGACCCGCCCGGCGCGGCCGGGTTCTGCTCGGCCGGTTCTGCCGGCTGCGGGGAGGTTTCCGATGACGGCGCACCCGGGGCAGTCGTTTCGACGCCCGGCGCCGTTGTGCCGGCACAGCCCGCCAGCACAGCAGCCAGCAGGACGACCAGCAAAGACACGGAGATGAGTTTGTGGGTGAAAGTGTTCATTTACGGGTTGATGTTTGGCCCGGCGGTAGGCGCCGCCGGAGTGTCCGGAACCGGCTTGGTCGGTTCGCGCGTTGCGTCAAAAGCCGACTCCCAGCGGTACAGCTTGAGCGGCTTGCCATAGAAATACAGCTCGATCAGGCGGCGCACGATCGGAGCTGCGATCTCCGAGCCTTCGCCGGCATTCTCAGCAATCACCACCACGGCGATATCGGGCTTATCCGGGCGGTTGGCGAAGGTGTAGCCGGCGAACCAGGCGTGCGAGTCGCCGGCGGGGGCTTCGGCCGTGCCGGTCTTGCCCGCCAGAGGGATGTCCAGCCCGCTCATCGGGCGCCAGGCGGTGCCGCGCGGCTTCTCGTTCCTGACCACGCCCACCATGGCTTCCTGGATCATCGCCAGGAATTCGGGTTTGAGCGGCAGCGTGCCCTGCGCTTCCGGCTGGAAGGTGAAGCTGGCCTCGCCGCCCGGCGGGGCGATCTTCTCGATGATCTGCGGGCGATACAGCGTGCCGCCGTTGCCCACCGCTGCGATGAAGCGCGCCACCTGCAGCGGGGTGACCAGCATCTCGCCCTGCCCGATGGCCAGGTTAATCGCGTCCACTTCGGAGGCCGGGTCGGGGATATTACCGGCTTCTTCATCCACACCGGTGATACCGGTCTTGCTGCCCAGGCCAAAACCGCGCGCCATGTTGGAGATGGAGCCGGTCAGGCCCACGCGGAACAGGTCCAGGCCAATGTGCCAGTAGAGCGGGTTGCACGAGCGCATCAGCCCTTCCAGGTAAGTCACCTTGCCGGAGGGTAAGGTCACGCCGTCTTCCTGGAAGTGGTCCCAGGTCCAGTCGTAGCGGGTGAAGCCGGGCAGTTCTTCGAAGGTGTACTGGCAGTCGTAGATGAAATCGGGCGTGTAGCGCTGGCTTTCAAACCCGGCCGCCATGGTGATAATCTTGAACACCGAACCGAGCGGGTACTGCCCCTGGGTGGCGCGGTTGAACTGCGGCTTGTCGGGGTTGTTGACGATCTGGCCCAGCAGGGTATTCCAGTTATAGTTCTCGATCTCAAAAGCGTTGGGGTCGAAGTTCGGAGAAGACACCAGTGCCAGCACCCGGCCGGTATCGCGCTCCAGCACCACCGCTGCGCCGGTGAAGACCGACATGGCCTTCTGGGCTTCGTACTGGTAGGTGCGGTCGATGGTGGTGGTGATCTCCTGGCCTGGCTCGCCGGGCAGGCTGCCCAGCTCCGCAACCGGGCGGCCGTCGGGGCTAAAGACGTACAGCGTGCCGCCGCGCTTGCCCATCAGGGTATCCTCGCCCCACAGTTCCAATCCCTTGCGGCCAACGCGCTCATCGGAGCGATAGCCTTTGCGGCGGTAGAGCGACACTTCATCTTCCTGGATCGGGCTGACATACCCGGTCAGGTGCGAGCCGATGCCCGAGCCGTAATACAGGCGGCGGGTATAGCGGCTGACGATCGAAGCGTTCCAGCCCGCCAACAGATCCAGCCGGCGCGGGTCCTGGTCGACCGGCAGCTCGGCAACCGGCAGGTACGAGCCGGGTTGGTCTTCCTGCAGGGTCTCGATCCAGCTGGAGATCGTGTCGTAGCGGCGGTTGGACAGCTGGGCCAGCAGTGAGATCAGGCCCTCGTCATCCTTGAGGTTCACATAATCAGGGTAAACCCCGATGGCGGCCGACTCGGTCTCCCTCGCCAGCGGATTGCCGCTGCGGTCCAGGATCGCCGCGCGGGTCTGCTGGCCTGAGTCCATCTTCAGGTAATTGCCGCCGGCCAACTCGGGCAGGATCAGCCCGTCGTTCCAGGCCACGCGCCACTGCCCGCCGTCCAGGCTGAGCGGCATCTGCATCTGGCGCGTGATCGGACCGAGGATGGCCGAGGTCAGGGTCACTTCATAGGAGACCTGCCCGCCTTCCGGGTGGCTGACCGAATCCAGGATGCGGTAGCTCATCTCGATCATGCCGGCTTCGTTGGCGGTATCGGTATAGCGTTTGACGAAATCATCCTGGGTGATCGCCGCCTGGGCAGCCGGGGTAAGCAGGGCGTACATCCCAGCGTAGTCTTCGGCTTTCCAACCGTCCAAGAAGACCTGGGCCGCGCCGGCGGCTTCGGGCATGCTGGTGGTGAACGCCTGCGGAGTGGGCAGCGGGCGGGTGGCGGTGGGGGTGACCTGCGGGGTGGACCGCCCGCAAGAGACGAGCAGAAAAAGCAGCAGCAGCGCCGGCAGCCGGATGATGCGGCTGCGGCGGATCGTGTTCCAGTTCAATTACGGTCCTCTTGGTAAAGCAATTCGATTTTCCGGGTTAGGTTTTCTCTCAAGCACACAAGTATATACTATAAACGATTATAGGTGGATTGACAAGCAAAGCAGGGTTAAGGGCCGGTGCAGTTTATCCAGATCTACTCACCTTGAAGGTATAATTCTACAGAAAATTGCAAGACCTAGCTATACAATATATTGACAAATTCTATACAATACGATATACTCAGGTATGAATGAAACGAATTAGGAGCAAAGCAAGCAATGGCAGCCTACCTGGCATTTAAAGAAGTTTGGCGTAATAAGGGCCGTTTTTTTCTATTCTCGCTGGTGATCTCCCTGATCACCACGCTGGTATTGTTCATCGCGGCGCTGGCGGAAGGCCTGGCGCTGGCAAATAAGCAGTACCTGGAGAAACTCGACGCGCAAATACTGGTTTTCCAGAAAAATGTGCAGCTCTCCCCCAACACCTCCCGGTTGGACCTGTCGAAGCTGAACAACATCGCCCGTGTAGAGGGGGTGTCGTCGGTGGGCCCGTTGGGGTTTAGCAACGGCACGCTGGTGTTCGCCGATGGGCGCGATGACCTGAACGTATCGCTGATCGGGGTGGAGGCCGGTAAGCCGGGCTCGCCGCCGGTGCTGGAAGGCGAACCGCTGGTGATCGACCGCGGCTTCGAGGTGGTGATCGACCGCGGCATCGCCACCCGCGCGGATGTCAAGGTGGGCGACACGATCGTACTGAAGACCATCCAGGGCTCGGAGAACGAGTTCTACAACCTGCGCGTGATCGGTATGACCGACGAACGCCAGTACCTGTTTGCCCCGTCAATCTTCCTGCCCTACCGCACGTGGGAGCAGGTGCGCCCGGGCGGAGCCAACCAGGGCCGGTTGGTCGACTCGACCTCTAATGTGATCGCAGTGCAGATCAAGCCCGACTACACCTACGAACAGGTCTCCGAGCGCATTGTCAATGAAGTACCCGATGTGGAGGTGGCTGATATCATCACCACCTATAAGAACCTGCCCGGCTATGCCGCCCAGCAGAGCACACTGGACACCCAGCGCGGCTTCACGCTGTTGATCGGCCTGCTGGTGATCGGAGGTTTCTTCCAGATCCAGATGCTGCAGAAAGTGCCGCAGATCGGCGTGCTGAAAGCCATTGGCGCTTCGAACACCACGGTGGGCGCGGCGGCGGTGGGCCAGATCGTGCTGGTGACCACCTTTGGCGTGCTGGTTGGAGCGCTGGTCAGCCTGGGGCTGGCGGCGGGCATACCCAATACGGTGCCGATTGTGTTCAACGGCCAATCGGTGTTGGTGGCAGTCGTCACGCTGCTTCTGATCGGCCCGATCGGTGGGCTGGTATCGGTACGGCTGGCGGTCTCGGTCGAGCCGCTGATCGCGCTCGGGTTATCAAACTGAAAGGCGGCGCTGCAATGGGTAACATCATAGAAACCGAAAACGTCGTCAAGCTGTACCAATCGAACAATTCGACCGTCAAAGCGGTGGATAATGTCTCGATCTATGTGGGCGAAGGCGAATTTGTGGCCCTGGTCGGGCCGAGCGGATCGGGCAAGACCACCATGCTGGCAATGCTGGCGGCGCTGCTTGAGCCGACCGATGGCAGCGTGCGCATCGACGGGCAAGACATCGGCCGGATGAAGGAGTCCGATCGGGTCAAGTTCCGCCGGGAGCGCATCGGCTTCACTTTCCAGTCCAACAACCTGGTGCCATACCTGACGGTGCGCGAGAACGTCGAGATGATGCTGCGGTTGAACAAGAAGTTCGACCGGCAGAGCAAAGCGCGCGTGCTGGAACTGCTGGAGCGGCTGGGGATGCAGGAGCGCCTGAACAGCCTGCCCAGCCAGCTATCTGGCGGACAGCGCCAGCGCGTGGCAATCGCCCGCTCGATGATCCACAACCCCAGCGTGATCCTGGCTGACGAGCCGACCGCCAGCCTGGATACCGAGCGCGCCTTCCAGGTCACCCGCCAATATGCCGACCTGATCCACGAGAACAACCGGGCTGGGATCATGGTCACGCACGATCTGCGCATGTGCAAATATGTCGATCGCATTATCCAGATCCATGACGGGCAGATCTCATCCGTGTTATCCGACCGGGCGGAGATCGACGCGATGATCTCCTGCGCCTGAGCGCGGTGCGCGATGCAGTGCGTGTGCAATCCGGGCCAAATCCCGGGCCGCCCCCGCATTTTCGTTTAACCGAAACATGCAGCGGCGTTAAAGATCCGGCGCGACCGGCGCCGTTCGCATAAAGCCCTGTATAATGGGGGCAGGTTGGGCAGGGGAACCTTT
>JBJSYW010000106.1:0-3267 GCA_046089985.1 Chloroflexota bacterium | reverse complement strand
GCTGCACTGGCTGCAGCAGGGCGGCCGGCCGGATGTGGTACTGGCCGATTACCCGTACTACTGGGCCGACCGGGAAGACGGAGAGCTGTACCGATGGCTGTGCGAGTGCCAGACGGATGGGTCGGCCCTGGTGGCGCTGATCCCGTTTGGTTTGAAGTATGTCCCGCCGTCGGGCATCTACCCCTTCCCGGTCAGCCCGGCGCGCCAGACCGTGCTGTTCGACCTGCTGAAGGCGGCATTCAACCCGCAGGCGGGCGCCGCCCCAGAGACGTTCGATTATCCCGAGCGCATCGAGAGCGCTCCCGGGTTAAGCATTCTGCTGGCGGAAGACGATCCGCTCAACCGCCAGGCGCTGACGCTGCGCCTGGAACGCCTGGGCTACAAAGTCGAGGCGGTGGCCAACGGTCTGGCGGTGATCCAGGCTATCGCCGAGGGCCGCTACGATATCGTCTTCATGGATTACCAGATGCCTGAACTGGACGGCTTGTTCGCCACGCGCTATATCCGTGAGAACTATGCCCCCGACCGGCAGCCGTTCATCATCGGCCTGACCGCCGACGCACGCCAGGAAGCGCGCGAAGCGCTGCTGGCGGCTGGAGCCAACCTGTACCTGACCAAGCCGGTCAAGGGAGAAGACCTGGCGCGGGTGCTCAAGCAGGCGCTGGACTTTATCCAATCGGAGCGGCGCACCTTCTGGGCGGTCAACCACTTGCTGCAGGATGACCCCTCCCGGGCCGGCGCGCCGATCGACGAAGCGATCTTTTCCGACCTGGCCGAGTCGGTCGGCGGCGATGACCTGTCGAACTTGCTGGTGCTGATGGCGCTGTTCTTTGAGAACAGCCAGAAGCAGATGCAGGCCATTCGGGACAGCCTGGTGAAGCAGAACTGGCAGCAGCTGCGCTACGACCTGCATACAATGAAAGGCAGCGCCGAGCTGATGGGGGCAGCGCGGCTGGCGCGGCGCTGCAAGCAGATCGAACTGCTGGCAGTCAACGGGCGCACCGGGCGCATCCCGCAAGATATGCAGCAGTTGGAATACGAGTACACCCAGGTGTATGACGCGCTGCAGGCGCGCTACGCCCAGATCTTGCAGACCAACCAGCCAGGCAGCGCCGAGGTGCATGGGGGATGAGCCTGCCGGCGCTGCGCATCCTGCTGGTGGAGGACGACCCGCTGTACGCCCGCCTGCTGCCCGACCTGCTGCGTTCGCTGGGCAGCCAGGTTTGGCAGGCCGGCAGCCTGGGCGAGGCGCTGTGCCTGGCCGAGACGCACGAACTGGACGCCTGCCTGCTCGACCTGGGCCTGCCGGACAGCTTTGGACTACCTACCTTCCTGGCGTTTCAGGCGGCCCGGCCTGAACTGCCGGTGGTGATCTGCTCTGGCATGGACGATGAGCGGCTGGCTGTCGAGGCGGTGCAGCAGGGAGCGCAGGATTACCTGGTGAAGGGGCCGGCGCTGCTGCAGGGGAGCGCAGCCGGTCGGCTGCTGGCGCGCGCACTGCGTTTTGCCGTGCAGCGCAGCCAGGCGGCCCAGGCGCTGCGCCAGGAACGCGACCAGGCGCGGCAGTACGTCGGGCTGCCGGCGCAGGGCGATCTCGCCCGAGGCGCGCCCCACGCCCGGGATGGGTTTACGCGCCTGACGCCGCGCGAACGCCAGGTGTTCAAGCTGATCGCCGACGGGTACACCAACAATGCCATCGCCCATGCGCTGGGGATCAGCGCCAAGACGGTGGAAAAGCACCGCGCCAGGCTGATGCGCAAGCTGGATCTGCAGGATATGGCCGGCCTGGTGCGTGAGGCCATCCGGCGGGGGGTTGTTCTATTAGATCCGTAGGGCGGGGGGCTATTCTTTCGAAACCTTGATCGAAGCGTCGACCGGCAGGTTCAGGCCGGCGGCCACTTCAACGGCTTTGATGATGCCCACCGGCACTGGGCAGGCGGCGTGGGTGCAGTACTTGATCCCGGCATCCAGCGTGCGCGGCAGCGCCCGGCGGGATGAGATCTCTTTGAACGGCTCAACTTCCGTCAGCTCGGCGGCCATTTTCTGGATCGCCTTGCAGCCGCTGCTGATGGTTAATTGGCAGGCGGCGCCGTTCATCTGCGCCTCGACGGTGGTGGTGTAACCGCAGGCCCCGGCGTAAATCTCTGCTTTTGCCATGTTGCGCTCCTGGATGCTGAAGTAGTGGGCTAAATTATATCAAAATACGCCGAATAGTGGGGCGTATTTCGTTTAAAACAGGCCGCCGGCCCCGCCCAGCAGACGGTTGACCAGGCCCAGGCCTGCGGATGTGGAAAGTACTCAGGCGTGCAGAGTGGGGAGTCGGGAACGATTAAACGGCTGCCGGCGTTACAATGATGACAATCAAGCCGGATTGAAAAAATTGAGGAGAATAAACCATGTTAACGAACCGCAAGCTGATCATCGTCACCCTGACCCTGCTGGCGCTGCTGCTGGGAGCCTGCGCCGGTCAACCGCCGGCTGCCAGCGAAGCGCCCGGGGCAGGCATCGCCAACCCGGCCTCCGAGAACTGCGTCGCCAAGGACGGCGAACTGCAGATCGTGAAGCGCGGCGACCTTGGCGAGTATGGGGTGTGCGTCTTTGAGGACAACCTGCAGTGCGAGGAATGGGCCATGATGCGCGGCGACTGCCCCGTGGGCGGGATTAAGATCACCGGCTACGTGACCCAGGCGGCGGTCTACTGCGCCATCACCGGCGGTGAGTATGCCGTTACGGCTAACAGCGGCGAGGCCACCGAGAAGGGCACCTGCACCTTCAAGAACGCCAAATCGTGCGATGCGGATGAGTATTATAACGGGAAGTGCACGGCCGAAGATTAGGCGAGCGGAGGCGGCCCCTCGAAGGGCTGGCGGGCCAGGTGGATGGTCAATTCCCAAACGCCCGGCTCGAGCACCTTCTTGGTGTAGGACAGCCCGCTGATGTCGATGAAGTGCATGACCCGGGCGTTGGCCACGTGGACGGTGGCGATGAAAGCCTTCACCCCGTGCTCGCGGGCATAACGGGCCAGGTAAGCCATCACGGTTTTGCCCAGGCCGCGGTTCTGGAAATCGTCGCGCACTACAATAGCGGCCTCGGCTTCACCGGGACGTTCGGCGGGTGAGATCAGGTTGTAACGGGCGGAAACAATCAATTGTTCCCGCCCGTTTTCGTTGATGCTGCCCACGATCGCCATGCGGTTGTAGTAATCCACCTGGGCAAACTCGCGCGCCTGTTCATCAGACAGCTCGCGGGCGGTGGTGAAGAAGCGCA
>JBJSYW010000105.1:0-2726 GCA_046089985.1 Chloroflexota bacterium | reverse complement strand
GCTACGGCAACCGTGTGGTGCACGTGCCCGCCGGTCCCGAAGCGCCGCTCTCTAAGCAGCAGCTGGCCGAGTTTATCCCCCAGTTCACCCGTCATATCCGCGAGTTCGCTCAAACCAAGGGCCTGAAATACGACCTGGTTCACAGCCATTACTGGATGTCCGGCATCGCCGGGTTGGAGCTGAAACAGGCCTGGAACGTGCCGCTGGTGCATATGTTCCACACCCTGGGGCTGATGAAGAACCGCGTGGCGCGCCAACCGGGCGAGGCAGAGGGGGATTACCGCCTGCAGGGTGAGCGCCAGGTGCTGCAGCAGGCCGACCGGATCATCGCCGCCACCCCGGCCGAGCTGGCCCAACTGCAGTGGCTGTACTCGGCCGATACACGCAAGGTGGCGATTATTCCGCCCGGGGTGGACACCAGCCACTTTTACCCGATCTCGCCTGACGAAGCCAAAGAGGTGATCGGCGTGCCCCCGTGCGACCAGATGCTGCTGTTCGTCGGGCGCATCGAGCCGCTCAAGGGCATCGATACACTGATCCAGGCGCTGGGGCGTATGCGCCAGCAGGAGGTGCACGTATGCCTGGCGGTGATCGGCGGCGACCCCGACAACAGCCCGGAGGCGCAGTCGGCCGAGATGGCGCGCCTGAAGGCGATGCGTGAAGCCGCCGGGCTGACCGACCTGGTGACCTTCCTGGGTAAGCGCGGCCAGGACACGCTGCCCTACTACTATTCCGCTGCCGAAGCGGTGGTGGTGCCGTCGCACTACGAGTCGTTCGGGATGGTGGCGCTGGAGGCGATGGCCTGCGGCACCCCCGTGGTGGCCTCTCAGGTGGGCGGGCTGGCTTTCCTGGTTCAAGACGGCGTGACCGGCTTCACCGTGCCGGTGGACGAGCCGCAGGCCCTGGCCGACCGGCTTTCGCTGCTGCTCAACGATTACCCGCTGCGCCAGCGCCTGGGCGAACAGGCGCTCACCGTGGCGCAGCAGTACGCCTGGGAGAATATTGCCGCCCGCATCGTGGCGCTGTATGGGCAGGCGCTGACCGCCGGGCCGGCTGCAGACCAGCACCGCTACCTGTAGCGGGTGACCTGCGGCTGCCTCAGCCGTGCCGCTCGCCTGCTGCCGGCCCTGCTGCAGCCTCAGCCGTGCTGTTCGCCTGCCGCAGCATTGCGGTCCTGTGACCCTGCTGGCCCTGCCGTCCCTCTGCCTCAGCCGTGCGCTCTGGCGGTATCTCGGGCGGCTCGGCCGGGCCGTCGCTTCGCCGGTGTCTCGTCAGTCGTGCGGCTGCCAGCCTTCGCTGGTCAGGCGCGAGCTGCCCATCCAGCTCAGGAAGCCGCCTGCGCCACGCGCTCGCGGCGGGTTCTTTTCGAACCCCACCAGCGCCAGGCTGACCCCCAACAGTGCCGCCCCGGCCCACTGCACGGCCGAGAACTGCTCGCCCAGCACCAGGTAGGCGAAGACCACCGTCACCAGCAGCTCACCCAGCCCCAGCAGGGCCGTCTGCATCCCGCCCAGGTGCTTGACGCCCAGGAAGAGCATGATGCGCGAGAAAAACGTCACCAGCGACAGGCCCAGCACGGGGAACCAACCGCGCTGGATGGCCCCCGCTGCAGCGGCGGCCATCTGTCCGGTGTCGGCCGCATCCACGGCCAGCACGCCGGAGAACAGGAACACCGGCACCGTCACGGCGCTCATCGCCAGCAGGGTGTAGAGCGTGACGGTGGGGGCGGGCATATCATACAGCACGCGCTGGTTGAAGGGCAGGTGCAGGGCGTACAGCGCCGAAGCGATCAGCATCTCCACCACCCCGATCGGGTCGATCTTGACTTCCGGGCGCACCTGCAGCAGCAGCACGATGGCTGGGATAGCCAGCGCCAGGCGGAAGAGCGTCAGGCGGGAGGGGCGCTGCTGGTCGAGCGCCAACCACAGCACCAGGAACAGCGGGTACAGCGCGTAGAGCAGCTGGCCCAGGCCGGCGTTGATGCGCCCCAGGGCCGAGTAATAGAACAGCGAACCAAAACCGTTGATCCAACCGGCGATCAGGCAGCCCAGCAGACCGGCGGGGTAGATGAACAGGAACGGGCGGTAGAAGAGCGCGATCACCGCCAGCATCATCAGCGCGGCCAGCGCGGTGCGGATAGCCACCACAGCCAACGGCGCCAGTCCCAGCAGGATGGCCTGCCGGCCGAAGACCGGGGCCAGCCCCAGGAACAGGGCCGAGGAGAGCGCAGCGATGATGCCTTTGGTGTTGGTTTTCATTTGACCAGGCTCTTGACCTCTTCCAACAGCTCGTCGCTCATAAACTCGCCCTTTTGCATCAGGGTGTGGATCTGGCCGCGCAGCCGCTCCATCTCGTTGGGGGTCAGCTCTTTGGCGGTCACCACGATCACTGGGATGGGGGCGGTTTGCGGGTCGGCCTTCAGCGCGTCCAGCACGCCGAAGCCGTCGATCTCGGGCATCATCAGATCCAGGATGATCAGATCGGGCAGCTCCTTGCGGGCCACCTCCAGCGCCTGGCGGCCGTTGGCGGCTTCGTACAGGGTGTAGTTGCCCATCGCCTGCAAAATGCGCCGGATCAGCCGGCGGGCCTCTTCGGTGTCGTCGGCGATCAGCACGTTGGGGAAGCGGTCGTCGGTGACCTTGCTGAGCGCCGCCAGCAAGCCTTCCTGCGGTGTGGAGGCAGCCGCCCCTGCGGCCGTCTGTGAAGGCACCACCAGGTTGCGCGCC
>JBJSYW010000104.1:0-17202 GCA_046089985.1 Chloroflexota bacterium | reverse complement strand
GTTGGGCGCAACAGCTTTCAGGTAGCGCATGAAACCGTAGCTCTGGTTGTGCCAGTAGCACCAGCCGCGCACGCGCGAACCCGCTTCGCCCCAGGCTGCCTGAGTATCTTCGTCGCTCTCGACGGGCACCAGGTTGGGGATCAGGTAGCCGGACAGGTACAGGTCGGCCTCCTGGCGCAGCTCGTTGGAGACATTGTCCAGCCCGACCACCTCCACCCGGCAGCCCTGGCTCTGCAGCACCTGGACCACGCGCACAAAGTCGCCATCGCCGCTGGCGATCAGCACCCGGTCCAGGTTGCGGGATTGCAGCAGGGCGTCCACAGCCAGGTCCAGGTCGGCGTTGGCGCGGGCATACTTACCGCCCTCATCCTGGTACCAGTGCACCTCTTTCACCAGTACCTTATAGCCTTGGTCGCGCAGAACAGCGTGGAAGCTGGTCGAGCGGGCGCGATAGGCGGGATCATGCCGGGCGCGCTCGACATCGTGAGCGACATAAGCGTTCAAGCGCACCGGTTCGGCGCCATCCCTGCAGGCGAACTCGCGCAGCACGCCGTACTGCAGGTGGAAGCCGCCGTTCATCGATAGGTTGGCGACGTCCACATAGACGCCAACCCGGGCAGTGGAAATAACAGGTTGTGGGGTCATGGTTATCTGATGGTCTCCATTTGAAACGTATCTGAATGTTTACTTACGACACTGGTCACGATTTCACTCTTTTCCGGCAATCTGGCAAACTCGACAAACCCGGCAAACTGACAAACTCGCTTCATACGGCCTGCTCCAGGATCTGGCACAGGGCCTGGGTGATATAGCGGGCATTTCTCCGGTTGGGGTCCTGAGCAAGCCAGCCCTTGCGCTCCCATTCCTCCGCCAGCCGGCGTGCCTGGCGCGGCTGCAGCCCCCAACTGAGCAGGTCTTCCAGGGTCATCCGCCCTTCGGTCTCCTGCCGGGCGCGCTCAGCCAGGCGGCGCTCGTCATCAGTGAGTGGATTGATGCGTACCGGACTTCCTGAGGCCAGTAGCGCAGCCAGGCGTTCTTCGGGTAGGTGGTAAGCCTGGAACTCCTGGATAGAAGCGCCATCCAGGCGCAGGATGCCGCGCCCGGGCAAGGCCAGCTTCATGGCCTTACGGCCCCAATCGTTCGAGTCTAGGACCACAGCGGCGGAGGTGTCATCATTGACCCGGAAGGAGACGCGTGTAGCGAAGCTGGATGACAGCCCGCGCGGTACGTCCTGGGAGCGCCAGGAGTGGGCGGCTATCACCAGGTGAATGCCGTACTTGAGCGACTGGCGGGCAATGTCGGCGATCGTATCGACCACGCTGCGCTGGTCCATGAACGTGTTGGCCTCATCGATGATCAGGAAGGCACGCGGCAGCGGCTGGGGAACCAGGCGGTTGTATTCCTCGATCTTCTGCACCGGCAGCCCGCCCGGCCGGGTCAGGTTCTTGAACAACTCGCCCCGCCGCACCATCTCCTGTTGGATAGTCTGGAGCAGAATCAGGAAATCGGCTTTCGAAGAAGCTACCGGTGCGGCGCACAGGTTGTTCCAGGCGGAGGAGAAGGTAATCTCCTGCGGATCGGCCAGGTAGAGCTGATAACCGTGCTGCAGGGCGGAGAAAGCCAGGCCCAGCTCGAAATTGGATTTGCCCGAGCGGGAAGCTCCACCTACGAGCACATTCAGCATCCGTTCGGCGTGCAGGTGGATTGGGCCATGCCGTCCGGCGCCCAACGGGAAGCTGTCTCGCTCCAGCGTTTCTGGGAAGGCGGCATTCTTGGGCAGCGCCGGCGGCGTGGACAGCAGCACGGCGTAGCGCGCTCCGTTGTGGTTGGAGGCGGCCACGCTCTTGCCGCGCGTCAAAGTGCTGATCTGGTGCAGCACATCCTCAGCCAGGTAAAGACTGACCGGCTCGCCCAGGCGCTGCTCATCGAGCACGGCGAACAGGATGACATTGTCATCATGCTCGGTAATGACGAACTCGCGGAAGACCGGGTTGCGCTTGCAGTCTTTGAGCGCGGTGACGATGCGGGTGGCGACGTAACGGGCTTCGGATAGGTAACGATTTGCCGGCATAGCAGCCTCCTTACTCTCCGCCTTCTAACAGCTTGGGTTCCACGTCTTGTAGCCAGGCGCCTACCTGGTGGTCGTCGGCTGGCAGCACCTTGAACTGCACGTTTGCCAGCTCGGTAGGAAGCAGCGGCGCGGGGCTGAGCGGCGTGGCCAGCTGGGCCGCCTGGCGCAGGACCTGCTTCCTGGTTTCGGCGGGCAGGTGACTCATCGAAAGTAGCAGCTCACCTGCCTGGGCCCGCGCGGTGATAGCATTCTGGATCTGGATATCAGATGTGGAGCCGGTTGTGATCAGGTGTCCATCCTGGTCGAATTCCAGGCCAGGCCCCAGGCTGCGAGCCATATCGACGATCTTGAACCCGCCCTTTTTGTCGGGGATGACGATGATGGGTTTGCCATTCCAGGATTGGAAACCGAAGAAGCGCATCAGCAGCCAGGGAGTGGCTTTCCAGATCAGCACCAGCCCGAAGACAAAGCTCAGGACCAACGCCAGGCGCAAAGCCCAGGTGCGGAAGAGCTGGGTCTGGCGCTGGCTTTCGTCACGCCGGATCAGCTCGTTGATGACCAACTGTGTGGCAGTGGCCTGCACCCGGTGATCCGCTTCCGCCTGAGTGGCAGTAGCGGCTTGGGAGGTGCCGGTGGCGATCGTCTGCTGGGTGGCGGCAGCCTGGGTAGCTGCCTGGCTTTGAGCGGTGGCCGTGCCATCAATGGCAGCCTGGGAAGCGGTGGCGGTGCCGACGGCGTAGACCAGGCTGGCTGTTGCAGTGGTTTCAGCAGAGATTTGGGTCTGACGGATGAAATACTGCTCGGTGGCGGCCGACTGAGCGAGCTGCAGTGCCACCAGAGTTGACTGCTGGTTGACATCCATCGCAACCGCTGTTCCGGTCAGAGCCAGGTTGTATGCCTGCGCTTCGCCAGCCTGAATGGTCGAACGAGCGCGTAGGGCAGACGCCTGTTCAGTGCCAACATAAGGTGGGATCGGCGTTGAAAGTAGCGCGCTAGTGGCAGGAACACTGCCAGCACCAGGTAAGCCTGCACAGCCTGGCAGGATGAAGATCAAAATTGCCAGAGCAAAGGCTAAACACTGAACAATGTATTTCCTTCGAGAGCGTACTGTCTGCGTATTTGTCATATCTACCGATTCCAATCCGTAAGCGAGTATTAGCAACTTTTCAGACTGCGTGTTCAAAAATATGCCGACCAATAAGCAGCAATCCTTTTTCAAATTCTGCAAGTAATAAAATACAAACGGCTCCCGTACCGCTGGGTACGAGAGCCGCGATAGTCAACACCGGAAAAACTATTAGGCCAGTGTTGATCTGTTAGGAAGTATGGCAGTCAGAAACGTTTCTTCACTTCATCAATCGAACTCGCGTTGGATTAACGGCAACGCCTCGTCGATCAATATCTC
Source organism: Chloroflexota bacterium (assembly GCA_046089985.1). Classification (GTDB taxonomy): domain Bacteria; phylum Chloroflexota; class Anaerolineae; order Anaerolineales; family UBA4823; genus RBG-16-57-11. The sequence continues at coordinate 13,726 of JBJSYW010000104.1, read as the reverse complement.
CGGAGGAATAATCAGGATTCTCCGGCCATTTAAGTTGTACCAGTGGGGAGCGCTCCCTCCCTCTCCGCTGCCTGAATAAACAGACACCCCCCACAGGTCATCTGTGGGGTGTATCTGTTTAAGCTTACTGCCCCTGGCCCGACCGGGCGGCCTGCATCACTGCCCGGATCTCGGCTTCGCTGGTCACGCTCAGGCGGTATTCGTCCGGTTGGTAGGGCGAGCCCATGAAGCAGCCTCGGTTGCGGTGGATCATCGGGCTTTCTGCCGGCTGCAGCGCGGCGAAGTGCATCTCCTTGACCCGGCTGGCGGCGGCGATCTGGGCCGCATTGGCGGGGGTGATCCCGCCGCCGGGCATCACAATGGTGCGCTCGCCGGCCTGCTGCACCAGGCGCGTGATGCATTCCAGCCCCGCCAGGCAGTCGGCTTGCTGCCCGGAGGTGAGCACGCGCTCGATCCCCAGGCTGCAGATGGCTTCCAAGGATTCGGCCGGATCGCGGCTCAGGTCGAAGGCGCGATGGAAGGTGACCTTGAGCGGGCGGGCCAGTGCCACCAGGGCGCGCGTGCGCTCCACATCCACTGTGCCGTCCAGGTTCAGCAGACCGATCACCACCCCGTCGGCCCCGGCCTGCCTGGCAGCCAGGATATCCTGCTGCATCACCTCGAACTCGGCCGGCGAGTAATAGAAATCGCCGCCGCGCGGGCGGATGATCACGTGGACGCCTAAATTTATCCGGCGCCGGACGACCTGAAGCATGCCCAAGCTGGGGGTAGTGCCGCCTTCGACCAGGTTGTCGCACAGCTCAACCCGCTGCGCACCGGCGGCCTGGGCTGCCAGGGCGCCTTCTACCGAATCAATACAGATTTCAAAGATCATGGTTGGTTCTCTCCTATGCATTTGTCAGCGGTTCATCAGCCGGCATCGCAGGCAGGTCCAGGTTGCGAGCCCATACCTGGCGCGCCTGGCGCAGGTAATGCAGGTAATTCCGGTACGGCACATCCGGCGGTACCAGGTGATCGCAGTGCGGGATATAGCCGCCCTCTTCGACCAGCGGCGCCAGGCGGCGCACCTCGGCGCTGATCTCCGCTGGGGAGGCGCGCAGGATGTTCTTGTCAAAGCCGCCCAGGATGCGCAGCTGGCGGCCAAAGCGCCGCCGGAAGTCATACGGGTCTGCCCGCCAGGTTCCCACCTCGAAGGGGAACATGGTGTTGATGCCCACTTCCAGCCACAGCGGCGCCAGGGCATCGATCTTGCCGTCCGAGTCGACCGAGATGATATCGACGTTGTGGCGGTGCAGCACATCCGTGATGCGCCGGTAGTGCGGCATCAAGAACTTGCGGAAATGGCGCGGGCTGATCAACGGCCCGGCGCTGTAGCACATGTCCTCCCACAGGTGGCAGGCATCGAACGTCCCGCCGGAAGCGAAGACGTGTTCCAGCATGCCCACGAACAGATCTGCCAGGGTCTCGACCATCTCCTCGAACCAGGCCGGGTCGTCGTACAGCACCATCGAAACACGCTCCAGGCCCATCCAGTTGCGCAGGTAGCCATACAGGCCCCCGCCGCGCAGGCCAATGATCTCCGTGCGCAGGGGATCGCGCCAGGTTTGGGCGCGGCGCTCCCAATCCGCCGGGTAGCGCCCGGGGGCGGTCGGGTCCAGGCGCGGTTTGTAGTCTCGCCGCCAGCTGTCCCGGTCGACCAGGCGGTAGCGCAGCGGCTGGGGGATCGAAGACATCGATTTGCGCCGCAGCACCTGCACCCCGTCGGGCTGCTGGACCACCTCGTTCTCGCCCAGGTCTTCGATCTGGCGTTCCTCGAACAGCGGGTGCAGCTTGTCGAAAATCCCGGTGCCTTCATCCAGCCCGGTGAGGGTGAAATCCATCCCCAGGTAGCTGCGGATGCTGTCCATATCGATCTGCAGCGGGAGACCCTGGGCGTGCCAGGCCGGGATGGTCTCGTCCCAGAAACCAAAATCGACCAGCGGGCAGCGGTCCACCGCCTGGTAGTGCAGGATAGCGTTGAAGCGTTGGCGGTTGTTCATCGGTGGCAGGCCGGGCCTACTTCTCCAGGATTTGCGAGAGGAACAGCTTGGTGCGGTCGCTTTGCGGGTTGTTGAAGATTTCTTGCGGCGTGCCCTGCTCTACGATCTGGCCCTGGTCGAAGAAGATCATGCGGTTGGCCACGGCGCGGGCGAAACCCATCTCGTGCGTTACCACCACCATCGTCATCCCGCTGCGGGCCAGCACGATCATCACATCCAATACTTCTTTGATCATTTCCGGGTCCAGCGCCGAGGTCGGTTCATCGAACAGCATGATCTTGGGCTGCATTGCCAGCGCTCTGGCGATCGCCACGCGCTGCTGCTGCCCGCCGGAAAGCTGCCCGGGGAACTTATGCGCCTGGTCGACAATGCCCACCCGGCGCAGCAGCTGCATGGCGGTTTCCTCGGCCTGGGCCGTCTTCCATTTTCGCACCCACATCGGCGCCAGGGTCACATTCTGCAGCACCGTCAGGTGCGGGAACAGGTTAAACGACTGGAACACCATGCCGGTGTCCATGCGCACGCGCTCGATGTTGCGCACGTTATGTGACAGCTCCACCTGGTCGACCACGATCCGGCCGCGCTGGTGCTCCTCCAGACGGTTGATCGTGCGGATGAAGGTGGACTTGCCCGACCCGGAGGGGCCAAAGATCACCACCACCTCGCCTTTATGGATCTGCATGTCGATGCCGCGCAGCGCATGAAAAGAGCCGTACCACTTATGGACATCCTGGCAGACGATGATCGGTTCGGTTTGAGCAGTTGGGGAACTCATCAGGGGTGCTCCTTTCAATTCAGCGGCGCGGCTCATCGACGCCCAGGCGGGATTCGATGGTCTGGCCGATGTACGACATGATGTAGCTGATCAGCCAGTAAACGGCAGCCAGGAAAGTGTAGACTTCGATATGGCGGCCGAGGAAGGCAGGCTGGGCCAGGGTGGCCTTGGCGATCCCCAGCAGGTCGAGCAGGCCGACGATCAGCACCAGCGATGTATCGCGGAAGCCGCCGATGGCCGAGGCGGTGATGATGGGGATGATGTTGCGCAGCGCCTGCGGCAGGATTACCAGCGACAGGCTTAAGAAGCTGTTCAGCCCCAGGGCTGCGGCGGCTTCATGCTGGCCCTTGGGGATGGCTTGCAGCCCGCCGCGCACGTTCTCGGCCATGTAGGCGGCGCTGAACAGCGTGAAGGCGGTCATGGCGCGCGCCACCCGGTCGATGGTGATGTTGTTGGGCAGGAACAGCGGCAGCATGGTCTGGGACATGAAGAAGAAAGTGATCAGCGGCACCGAGCGCACCAGTTCGATGTAGACCACCGAGAAGCCGCGTATCAGCGGGTAGCGAGACATGCGCCCGACAGCCAGCGCCACCCCGATCGGGAAGGACACCAGCAGGCCAACGAAGGCGATCAGCGAGGTGAGCAGCAGGCCGCCCCAAACGTTGCTCGGTACCACCGGCGCGAAGCCGTCGTCGGCGGTCCAGCCGCGCACCAGCAGCAGCACCAGCGGCATGTACAGCAGCCAGGCGAGCATCACCGGACGCGCCAGGCGGCGAGCGAAGCGCCGGCCCAGCGCATAGCCGGCCAGCGCCAGCAGGCTGATCGCAACCCAGCGCAGGCGGTTGCCTGGATCGAGCGGCAGCAGCGCCAGCAGCGCCGGCCCCAGCAGCACTGCCAGCGTGGCGCCCGGACGCCGGCGGATCCACACTCCCCAGGACAGCCCGACCAGCGCGCCGAGCAAGGCGGCGCAGGCCCAAATGCGCCACAGCTGGTCGAACGGGTACTGCCCCACCATCAGGATTTTTAGATTGGCGATAATGATCTGCCAATCGGCGGTCGTCAGCGCCCAGGTCAACAGGGCGCGCAGGATGAAATAGATGCCTGCCAGCCCCAGCAGCGTCACCAGCCCGCTGGCCCAGTTCTGGAACAGGTTGTGGCGCAGCCAGTTCAGCACGGCATAGCGCTCGACAGGCGGAGGAAGAGCTTCGTTTGATGGGGTCATCTCAGCGCTCCACAATCCGGACGCGACCGTTGTACCAGTTCATGAACAACGAGGTCAGCAAATTGAGCGTGGCGTAAATCAGCATCACGATCGACATCATCTCCACCGCCCGCCCGGTCTGGCTGGTGATGGTGCTGGAGATGTGCACCAGCTCGGGGAAGGCCACTGCCGAGGCCAGCGACGAGTTTTTGGTCAGGCTGAGGTAGTTGCTGGTCATCGGCGGGACGATCACGCGCATCGCCTGGGGAAAGATCACCAGGCGCATAGTCTGGTAGCCGCTCAACCCCAGGGCGCGGGCGGCTTCGATCTGCCCTTTGGAGACCGACTGCAGCCCGGCGCGCACCGTATCGGCGGTGAACGGGGAACTTCCCAGCACCAGGCCCAGCACGATGGCGATCAGTTCGGGCGGCAGCGAGATCCCCCCGGTGTAATTGAGGCCTTTCTTGACCGGGATGTCGAGCACGTACGGGGCGCTTGGGAAAACCGCCCACACCAGTGCGCCCAGGGCCAGCCAGGCGCCCAGCAGGATCAGCACGCCGATGAAATTGTCCAGCCGGAAGCGCCGCACCAGCAGGCGCGAGAGCGCAAAAGCCACCGCCAGGCAGATCCCCAGCGCAATCAGGTAAGCAGTGGACTGCGGGGTGGGCGCCAGGCGGGGAATGTACAGGCCGCGATTGCTCAGGTACGAAGGGCCGGGCAGCACCAACGACTGGCTGACCAGCGGCAGGTTATAGATGATGACTGCATACGAGGCGATGATCACCAGCAGCAGCGGGATGTTGCGGAAGATCTCGATGTAGATCCAGGCGATGCGATTGACCAGGTAGTTGGTGGAAACGCGCATGATCCCGATGATCACCCCCAGGACGGTCGAGATCACGATGGAAAGGATCGAGGCCAGCAGGGTGTTCAACAGGCCGACCTGGATGGCGCGCAGGTTGCTGCTCTCGCGTGCATGCTCGATCAGCTTGAAGCTGATATCGAAGCCGCTGGTCACCTTCAGAAAGCTGTATCCCAGGACCATGCCCTGCTTCGCCAGGGCGCGAGCCATATTCTGATACAGCCAGTAGCCGATCAGCAGGATCACCACTGCGAATGCCAGCTGAGTCAGGACCTGCAGGACGCGTTCGTCCAGCAGCCAGGCCAGCAGGCGCCGGCGGGGGGGACGTGCAGGAGGGGAAGCGGTTACGGTCGACATAGGTGCATTCCTGGATGAAAGATCCGCCGGGCGGCGTTGGCGCCGCCCGGCGAAAGAGACAGGCGCTTAGCGCAGCGGCGGGGCGAAGAACAGGCCGCCCTGGTTCCACTGGCCGTTAATGCCGCGCGGGATGGCGGTCATCGTGTTGGGGCCCAGGTTGCGTTCCCAGATCTCGGCGAAGTTGCCCACGGCCTTGATCATCGACACAGCCCAGTCGTTCTTCAGGCCGAGCTTCTTGCCCATTTCATCCTCGACGCCCAGCATGCGGCGCACTTCGGGATCCTGCGAGTTGGCAACCGCCTGCTCCACATTGGCGGCGGTGACGCCCTTCTCTTCGGCGATCCACAGCCCAAACTCGACCCAGCGGACGATATCGAACCACTGGTCATCGCCCTGGCGCACGACCGGCGCCAGCGGCTCTTTGGAGAGGGTCACGTCCAGGATCACAAAGTCACCCGGGGTCTTGGTCATCGTGCGCTGGGCCATCAGGCCGGACTTGTCGTTCGACATGGCGTCGCAGCGGCCCTGTTCGAAGGTGGCGATCACATCGTTCGGGTCGTCGAACAGGCTGGGGGTGTACTTGAGGTTCTTGGCAGCCATCGCGTCGGCGATGTTCAGCTCGGTGGTCGCGCCGCGACCCATGCAGATGGTAGCGCCGTCCAGGTCTTCCAGCTTGGTGAAGCCGCTGTCTTTGCGCACCATGATGCCCTGACCGTCGTAGAAGTACGGCTGAGCGAAGTTCAGGCCCAGGTCGGTGTCGCGGGTGAAGGTCCAGGTGGTGGAGCGGATCAGGACGTCGATATCGCCGTTCTGCAGCATGGTGAAGCGGGTCTCACCGGTGGTGGGCACGAACTCGACCGCGTTGGGGTCACCCAGCACGGCGGCAGCCACGGCGCGGCACATGTCGATATCCAGCCCGGTGTAGACGCCGGCCGAGTCGACCATGGCGAAGCCGGGGTTGGTGGGGTTGACGCCGCAGTTGACTTTGCCGCGTGCGGTGACGGCCTTGAGGATTTCACCGAAACCGGCAGCGGCAGCCGGAGCGGCGGGGGCAGCCGGCGCGGCGCAGGTGGGGCAGGCCTGCGGTTCGGCGGCAGCCGGGGCCGCAGCCGGGGCGGCGGGCGAGCAGGCCGCCAGGACCAGCGATAGAACTACGAGAACGAACATAAGCTTGCGCATTTTCTCTCCTTGTATAGCAACGTGCGTTCGGTCTGAGATGGTGAACGGATCTATTGGATAGGCGGCGGGCAGGTGAGTTGACTGGTGAAAGAAAGCCACCTCCTTAGTCTTTGATCCACAGGTCGCCGGCATCCTGGATGGCGGCATGCACCATGTGGTGGGTGTTGAAGGCGCTGCCCACCTCGCCTTGCGGGCTGAGCAGCACGATCCCGGCCTGAACGCTGCCCAGGCGGTCTTGGAGGCGCTGCAGGGCAGTCTCGGCGGCCTGCTGCGGGTGCATCCCGGCGCCGATCAGGTCGCAGGCGGTTTTGCTAAAGGCCACTTTCAACAGGGCTTCGCCGTGCCCGGTGGCGGCGGCGGCCCCCAGCCGGTTGTCGGCATACGCCCCTGCGCCGGCGATCGGGCTGTCGCCCACCCGCCCGGGCAGCTTGCCGGCGGTGCCGCCGGTTGAGACTGCCACAGCCAGGCTGCCGGCGGCGTCCAGCGCGATTGCGCCCACGGTATCGCCCGCCTGCCCGGGGCGGAAAACCCGGTCCTCCGGGCGCAGCAGGTGTGTGCTGCTGACCGAGACCAGCTCTTCCATCGGGCACAGCGGGACGCCCATCTGGCGGGCGAACTGCTCGGCGCCCGCCCCCACCAACAGGCTGTGGTGGGTTTTCTCCAGCACCAGGCGCGCCACGCTGACCGGGTGGCTGACGCGCTGGATGCCGGCAACCGCCCCATAGCCCAGGCCGGCGCCTTCCATCACCATCGCGTCCATCTCGACTTCGTTGTTGGCATTCAAGAACGAGCCGTGCCCGGCGTCAAAGTTCGGGTCGTCTTCTAAGACCCGCACCGCCGCTTCCGCGGCATCCAGCGCGCTCCCGCCGTCCAGCAGAACCTGCCAGCCGGCCTGGGCGGCGCGGGTCACGCCCGCCCGGAACTCCGCCACCCGGTCGTCAAAATCGTTGCCGGCGCCGCCGTGCACGAGGATGATCGGTTTGCCCACGCGTGCCTCCTTACGCCAGCGCACAAACCAGTTCGGGCGCCAGCCAGAAGGGCGGCAGGTAGCCCGTGCCATCGGTGAGCGGCAGCAGTTCTTCCGGCAGATCGATCCCCAATCCGCTGCGCATCAGTTGGCGGCGGTCTTGCACGCGCCGCCACAGCTCAGGATAAGCGGCTTGCAGCTCGGCGCGCAGATTGGCGTCAGCCAGCGCCACGGTGTCTTCGCAGTTGATCAGTTGGCCGTCCGGCAGGGGGGTGGGGATGATGTCGCACTGGAAGACCATGCCCGAGCGGATCTTATCGGCGCTGCCCGGGCGGTTTGGCGAGCTGAGCCATTCCTCGTAGGAGGTCAGGTGACCGGGGTTCAGCGAGGAGCGCAGCGGGCTGCCGGCAAACGCCGCGGCGACGGCCTGGAAGACCTCGTCCCCGGTGACGCCGAGGCGCATGGTCTGGTACCAGGTGGCGATCGCCCGGTAGTACGGGGCGGCGATCTGTTCGAAGTAGCTCTCGTCCGGTTGGCCCAGCATCATCCCGGCCCGGCACACCAGGCTGCCCCAATAGCCCAGCCCGGTTGAGACCGCGTCGCCATACTCGATGCGTTTGGCGCTCGGGCTGCGCAGCCCGTTGATGGCGCCTTTGCCGGAGACGAAGATCGGGTGCATGCTCAGCGGCTGACCGGTGAAGCCCATCCAGCCCAGCGCCTGCTGCTCGCTCATCCCCGGGCGGGCGTGCTGCAGGATGTTGAACACCGCCGCCGAGGCGTTGCGGGCCGCCCATTCAAAGGCTGCGATCTGGGCCGCGCTGTTGGCGCTGCGCAGCCCGGTCTCGGGGTGCATCATCAGCAGCGTGCCGTCCACCAGGCGACCGTGCGGGCCGACCAGCGCGGCCAGCACCTGCAGGTAGAAGGCGGGGATAAAGGCCGGGGTCTGGTAATCGTCGCTTTCGCCCGGCTCAAGGTACTTCCAGCCCACCACGCATACCGACTGCCCGGCCGACAGGCCGATCTTCGCCAGCACATTTTTCAGGCTGGGGCGGTCCTGGCGTGACTGCGAGTTCAAGCTGAAGGTCTGGCACAGCTCGACTTCCACCGGGACGGTCAGGATCGGCAGGTAGCCCAGGCCTTCATTGCCCACCACCAGCGTGCGGCGCCCGTCACGCGCCAGCACCAGCAGCCCTTCTTCGAAGCGCGGGTCGTAGTTGACCAGGTAGGTGAGGTTGGCATAATGCTCGCGGTCTGCGTAGACCACCACCCAATCCGTTGCGGCCCGCTCAACCAGCGCCGCCAGGCGCTGCTCGTATTCTGCCGCGGGGATGGCGGGCAGCTCTTCGACGAATTCGAAGCCGGGCATGGGGAGATGTTTCAAGACAATCTTCATTCAGCCTCCACATAAGAATGGTTAACGAACGGCGTGAAATACAAAGTGATACCGGTCGCCGCGGTAGCAGGTGACGACATATTCGACCGGCAGATCGTTTTCGAGGAAGGCCGGGCCTTCAACCAGCATCAGCGGGCTGCCGGGGGCCACCTGCAGCAGGGCGGCCTGTTCGGCGTCTGCCACGATCGGCAGGATCGAACGGTCGGCATAGCCCAGGCTCTGCCCCAGGCGGCGCTGCAGCAGGTCAAACAGCGAGCCGGAAGCAAGCATCTCCGGCGAGACGCCGGGCAGCAGGCGCTGGGGGATATAGGCGGTGCTCAGGGCCATCGGCTGCCCGTCCGCCAGGCGCAGCCGGCGGATGACATGCACCAATTCCTCCGCCGGGAGCTGCAGCGCGGCGGCGATCTTTTCATCCGGTTGCCACACCCCCAGGCCCAGCAGGCGCGTCTCGGGCTTTAAACCGCGGCGGTGCATGTCCTCGCTAAAGCTGACCAGGTGCATCAACTGGTAGCGGTTGCCCACCGGGGCGACGAAGGTGCCTTTGCCGCGCTGAGAGATCACGTACCCCTGCTGCTGCAGCACTTTGACCGCCTGGCGCACGGTGTTGCGGCTGACGTTATAACGGCTCATCAGTTCGCTCTCCGATGGCAGCATGCTCCCGGGTGGGTATTGGCGGTGGATCATCTGGCGGATTTTCTCGGCCAGTTGGCGATACAACGCTTCGAAGCTGTTGGGGTTCAGCGGTGAATCGGGCACTGTACCACATCTCCTCGATATTCGGTTGGCCTGAGGACTTGGTCGGATGAATGGAAGGCTTATTGGGTTGTTCTAATAAGCTGACAGGTCTATTATAGTACAAAGCGGCGAAACCGGGGCGGCAAACCCGGTTTCGCCGCCGGTTGGTGATCGATCCGCCCGGTTTACCCGCCCAGGTTGACCCCGATCAACCGGCCGATGCCAAAGGTGATCGCCGCGGCGGTTAGCCCGAACAGCACCTGGCGTGTGCCCGAGAACCATATGCTGCGCCCGGTGAACAGCGTAATCCCGCTGCCGATGATGAACAACCCGATGGCGCTGAAGACCATGCTGGCTGCCACGGCGTTCAGCCCGCTCAGCAGGAAGAACGGCGCCACCGGGATGATCGCCCCCAGCGCGAACAGGAAGAACGAGGTGAAGGCTGCTTCCCAGGCCGAGCCGCCCAGTTCGGCCGGGTCGACGTTCAGCTCTTCGCGGGCCAGCACATCTATGGCGGTATCTGTGTCCTCGAAGACCTTCTGCGCCAGCTTGCGCGCCTCGGCGCGCGGCAGGCCGCGCGATTCATAGATCAGCGCCAACTCTTCGGCTTCTTCTTCCGGCGCGCTGAGGATCTCGGCTTTCTCGATGCCGATCTGGTGGGCGTACAGCTCGCGCGAGCTTTGCACCGACAGCCACTCGCCCAGCGCCATCGAAATCGCGCCCGCCAGCAGCCCGGCCAGGCCGGTGATCAGGATGGCCGAATTGCTCATCTCGGCCCCGGCCACGCCCATTACCAGGCTCAGGTTTGAGACCAGCCCGGCGTTGGCGCCCAGCACTGCCGCCCGCAGGGCGTTGCCCCCGCCGGCGCGGTGGCGGCCCTCCAGTTGGGCCAGCGCCCCGCCTTCCATGCCGCCCTTCATACCGCCGGTCACCGCCTGGAGCAGGCGGTTGTGCGAGGCTTCATCGGCGGCCATGTCCTGCGCCCCCTGGATATGGGTGTATTTGCGGCTGTCCTTCTGCTCCAGCCCGGTGATGGTGGGCAGCACCGCTGCCGCGCCAAAGCGCCGCGCCCCCCAGGCCAGGGTGCGGGTGCGCCAGTCCGGGTGGTGCTGGGGCGGAGTTACCCCGGCCGCGCCCAGCTTCGCGACCCATACCGCGGCGTGTTTGCGTTCCACCGCGGCCATGCGCCGGTAGACCTCCGCCAGGCGCTCGTCCTTCTCGGCCTGGGCCAGCGTTTCGTACAGGTAAGCTCCGTTCAGTTCGTCGTTCAGGCTGTCCAGCGCCAGCCGGCGCAGGGTTTCATCCATTTTTTGCCTCCACAGCGGTTGATGTGCTTTTTCAGGGTAAAGAAACGTGGTACTGTCCTTGGGGTGCCGGTATGTTGATCTGCTCAAGTTGATCGTAACACGAACCGGTGCAGGATTCAATATCGCAGCCGGTCCCGGTATGTTAAAATATTGCCCTATGACGCATGAACGACCTGCACCTGCTCTGCCGCCCGCTGCTCACCCTGGTGTGCTGGCGCTGGTCGGCAGCGGCGAATACCTGCCGGCGATGCAGCCGGTAGACCGTTACCTGCTGGGCCTGCTGGATGGGCCGGCGCAGGTGGTATGCCTGCCCACGGCAGCCGGCACAGAAGGCTCCGCGCGGATCGCTTATTGGTCGCGACTGGGCGAGCAGCACTTCCGCGGGCTGGGCGCGGCGGTCCAGGCTGTGCCGGTGATTGACCGGGCCTCGGCCAACGATGAGGCGCTGGCGGGGGTCATTCGGCAGGCCAACTTCGTCTACCTTTCGGGCGGCAAGCCGGATTACCTATACCGGACGCTGCAGGATACGCCGGTTTGGGAGGCGATTCAAGCCGTGCTGGGCCGCGGCGGGGTGCTGGCGGGCTGCAGCGCAGGGGCGATGATCCTGGGAGAGCGGCTGCCGGGCTTCCCGGCCCCTGGCCTGGGGCAGCGCGTCTTCGGCCTGCTGCCGGGCACGGTGATCATGCCGCATTTTGACGAGATCCCGGCCGCGTTTACGCGGGCGCTGCGTGGGCTGGTGGGGCGGCTGGCGCTGGTGGGGATCGACGGGAACACGGCGCTGGTCTCCACCGGCGGCCGGTTCAGTGTGGTGGGAACGGGCCGAGTGGTGGTTTAGGCGCTGTGAAACGCGTGTGCACACGGGCGCAGCCGGGTGATATCCGAAACCTGGCTGCGCCCTGACAGTTTTATTGGGAATGGCTAAAACGCCCATGTTACAATGACGTTGTTCACTGAACCTCAAGAGAAGGGCATGGAAGATCATCCTTTGACTGCTGAAACGATCTCTGCTGATCCGCTGCCGCTGTGGCAGGGGATGCAGATTTTGCGTGAACTTGAACTGGCTGGGGGAATGGGAAGCTGGGCTGCCGACTTGAAAACCGGCAGGCTGACCAGCGGCCCGGAGGGCGCTCGCTTGCTGGGCTGGACGCCGGGTGAGCACAGCTTCGCTGAATTTCTGGAACTGGTCCACCCGGATGACCGGGATGCGCTGCAGGCGTGCTGGTCGGCGGTGCGGCAAGGGGCCGCCGGCTGCGCAGCGGGAGCATCTGCTCCGGTCTGGGACATCGAGCTGCGGGTGACCACCGGCGAGGCGCGCTGGCTGCATCAGAAGGCGCGCATCCTGCCCGATCTTCAGGGCCGCCCGGCCTATGCGATTGGAAGCCTGCAAGACATCACCGAGCGCAAAGCTATCGAACAGGACAACCACCGCTCCCAGGCTCAGTTGGAAGCGGTGATGGAGATCGGCCAGGCGCTGGCGGCTTCATTGAACCAGGCGCTGATTTATCGCGCCCTGGTCGATGGGGTCGTGCGCCTGTTTCCGGATGTGGGAGCGGTCTTTATCTCCAGTTTTGACGCCGGGCGGGGTATGATCCGGGCGGAGTGCGGCAGCCTGGACGGCGAGGCGCTGGACGTCAGCGAGCTGCATGAGATCCCGCTGGCGCCGCCGGGGGCCGGCGGGCTGCAAAGCACGGTCATCCACACCCGCTGCCCGCTGATCATTGGGGCAGGCATGCGCGAGCAGATGCGCCCCGGTTCCTACGTGACGGTGGGTCAGGATGGCAGCGATTCGGAAGCGGTGGTGTACGTGCCCATGCTGGCGCAGAACCAGGTGCTGGGCATCATCCAGGCGCAGAGCCCGGTGACCGGGCGTTTTGCGGAGCGCGATGTGCGCGCCCTGAGCGTGCTGGCCAATATGGCTGCAGTGGCGGTGCAGAATGCTCGCCTGTACGAAACCGCCCAGCGCGAAGTGGCCGAGCGCAAGCTGGCCGAAAACGCATTGCAGGAGCTGAACCACACCCTCGAGCAGCGCGTGCTGCTGCGCACCGCCGAACTGCAAGACCTGTACGATAACGCCCCGGTGGGCTATCATGCGTTGGACAGCGAAGGGCGGCTGACGATGGTCAATCGCACCGAACTGGACTGGCTGGGATACCCGGCCGGCGAGGTGCTGGGCCGCCAGTTGAGCGATTTCCTGACCGCCGAAAGCGCTGCCGTATTTGAGCGCGAATTCCCGGCTTTTAAAGCGCGCCGCCGGTTGCAAGACCTGGAGCTGGACCTGGTGTGCCGGGACGGCCGGCGCATGGCCACGCTGGTGAGCGCCACGGCGGTGCTGGACGACCAGGGCCGCTACCTGAGCAGCCGCTGCACCACCTTTGATAACACCGGCCGCAGGGCGGCCGACGAAGCGCTGCGCCTGGCGAACCTGGAGATGGAGCACGCCGTGCGGCTGAAAGACGAGTTCCTGGCCAACATGAGCCACGAACTGCGCACCCCGCTCAACGGAATCCTGGGCCTGGCCGAGATTCTGATCGGCGAATACCGCGGCCCGCTGAACGAGGACCAGCTCAAGTACGTGCAGACGATCTACACCAGCGGTCAGCATTTGCTGGAGCTGATCAACGACCTGCTGGACCTGTCGAAAATTGAGGCGGGCAAGCTGGAACTGCACGTGGAGACGGTGTCGGTGCAGAGCGTTTGCCAGGCCAGCCTGGCTTTCGTCAAGGAGCAGGCCCGCAAGAAGGGCATCCGCCTGGAACTGCGCTACGCGGCACAGGCCGCCTCCCTGCTGGCGGATGAGCGGCGCTTGAAACAGATCCTGGTCAACCTGCTGAGCAACGCGGTCAAGTTTACCCCAGCTGACGGGCAGGTGCTGATGGAAGTGACCCATGGTGTGGATGATTGAATGATCGAA
>JBJSYW010000103.1:0-11232 GCA_046089985.1 Chloroflexota bacterium | reverse complement strand
TTTTCCTGGGCTTTGGCACCAGCATCCTGGCCGGCGCGCTGACGCTCTCGATCATGACCCTGCCGGTGATCATCAGCACCGCCGAGGAGGCGCTGCGCTCGGTGCCGCAGTCGTTTCGGGTGGTGAGTATCTCGCTGGGTGCCACCCGCTGGCAGACCATCCGGCGCATCGTGCTGCCGCAGGCCCTGCCCGGCATCCTGACCGGGGTGATCCTGGGGCTGGAGCGGGCGGCCGGCGAAACCGCGCCGATCCTGTTCACCGCGGCGGCTTTCTTCCTGCCGCAGCTGCAAAACTCACCACTGGACCAGACCATGGCCCTGCCCTACCACCTGTTCGTCATCTCCACCCAGGTGCCGGGCATGCCGGTGCAGATCCAATACGGCACGGCGCTGGTGCTGATGGCTTTTGTATTGAGCATGAACATCCTGGCGACGGTCATCCGCTCGCGGGCGCGTGCGAAGCGGCAGTGGTAAAGAGACCCTATGGATAAAATCATCGTCGACGACCTGAGCTTGAACTACTCGGATGGGACCGAGTCGCTGCGGCATGTCAACCTGAAGATCCCGGCCAACCAGATCACGGTGCTGTTCGGGCCGGCGGGGGGCGGGAAATCGACCCTGCTGCGGGTATTGAACCGGCTGAACGACCTGGCCGACGTGATAGCAGTCAACGGGCGGGTGCTGCTGGGCGACGACCGCGGAGCCTACATCAACGTGTTGGAGCGGCAAACCGATGTGATCGCCCTGCGGCGGCGGGTGGCGATGGTCTTTGCCCGGGCGATCGTGCTGCCGCTGTCGATCCGCGGCAACCTGACCTATGGACTGGAGCTGGCCGGGGTGCGCGATGCGCGCCTGCTGAACGAGGCGGTGGAGCGCAGCCTGAAACAGGCCGCCCTGTGGGATGAGGTCAAAGACCGCCTGAACGACCAGGCGGTGGCGCTTTCCGGTGGGCAGATGCAGCGCCTGTGCCTGGCGCGCAGCCTGGCCCTGCAGCCGGAGGTGATCCTGCTGGACGAACCGACCTCCGGGCTGGACCCAATCTCGACCAGCAAGGTGGAAGCCTCGCTGCAAGAGTTGAAAGCCAACTACACCATCATCCTGGTGCCGCACTCCATCCAGCAGGCCGCCCGCACCGCCGATAATGCGGCCTTCTTCCTGCAGGGCGAGCTGGTGGAGGAGGGCGCCGGGAAGGCGCTTTTCACTACCCCCAAAGACAGACGCACCGAGGAATACATTGAAGGCCGCTTCGGTTAGCCGGTCAGGCCAGGCGGCTGCTTCCCACGCCCGCCTGGAACGGGAGCCCAGATGAGCGAACGCATCCTGGTGGTTGAAGACGAACAATCGCTGCAAGAAGCCCTGTCCTACAGCCTGGCGCGCCAGGGCTACCAGGTGGAGACTGCTGGCGACGGGCAGTCTGCCCTGGACCTGGCGCGCGCAAAGACGCCCGACCTGGTGGTGCTGGACATCATGCTGCCGGTGCTGGACGGGTTTGAGGTGTGCCGCATCCTGCGCAGCGAGATGAAGCAGGTGCCGATCCTGATGCTGACCGCCCGCGACGAAGAGATCGACCGGGTGATCGGGCTGGAAATGGGCGCCGACGATTACATCACCAAGCCGTTCAGCATGCGCGAGCTAATGGCGCGCGTCAAAGCCCACCTGCGGCGGGTGCGCGCGATCCGCGAGGACATGGAAGCCGAGAATGTGATGCCCAAAGAGGTGATCAAATTCGGCAACCTGGCGCTGGACCTCAACCGCCGGGAAGTGCTGCTGGGCGACCGCCCGCTTGCGCTGAAGCCGAAGGAGTTCGACCTGCTGCTGTTCCTGGCCCGCCACCGCGGCCAGGTGTTATCGCGCGACCTGATCCTTGAGCGGGTGTGGGGCTGGGATTTCAGCGGCGGCAGCCGCACGGTGGATGTGCATGTGCGCTGGCTGCGTGAGAAAATTGAGCCCAACGCCGCCGAACCGCAGCGAATTGTGACGGTGCGCGGCGCCGGGTACCGTTTCGAGGGGTAATCGTGATCTTCAACAACATCCGCTGGCGGATCGCTGTTCCGTATGCCCTGTTGATCGTGCTGGTCATTTCCGGCATTTACCTGTACCTGAGCGACTTCTTGCGCAGCCGCTACCTGGATGATGTGGAGACCCGGCTGACGGCTGAAGCGCGCCTGGCAGCCGCAGCCCTGGGGCCTCAACTGGCCGGCTCGGCCCCGGGGCAGGATTACGACCAGATGGCCAAAGACTGGGCAGCCGCCTTAGACAGCCGGGTGACCATCATCGACGCCAGCGGTGTGGTGATCGGCGAATCGCATGAGAACCGTATCGCAATGGACAACCACGCCGGCCGGCCGGAGGTGACCCAGGCACGCCTGAGCGGCGCCGGCATGGCCACGCGCTACAGCGTGACGGTGGGCTACGATATGATGTACGTAGCCGCCGCGATCCGGGAGGATGGCAAACTGCTGGGCTATGCACGCATGGCTGTGCCGCTTAACAAAGTGGAAGAGGCCATCCGGCACCTGCAGCGCAGCTGGGCGCTGGCTAGCGGGCTGGCGCTGCTGCTCAGCCTGGCGCTGGCGCTGTGGATCGCCGGGCGCACCACCCGCCCGCTGCGCGAGCTGACCGAAGCCGCCGGGCAGATGGGCCGCGGCCAGATGGAGACGCGCCTGATCCCACGCGGCAGCGACGAAATCGGGCAGTTGACCCGCACCTTCAATGAGATGGCCGGCCAGATCAGCAGCCAGATCCAGGACCTGCAAGCCGAGCGCAGCCGTATGGCGGCGGTGCTGGGCGAAATGAGCGACGGGGTGATCATCGTGGATGGCAGCGGGCGCATCCAGTTGATCAACCAGGCGGTGCAGGCGATCTTCAAAATCCGCGAAACCGAGGCGCAGGGGCAAACGCTGATCCAGGCGCTGCGCCAGCACCAGGTGGTTGAACTGTGGCAGGCCTGCCTGCTGTCCGGTTCGGCGCAGTCGTCTATGGTCGAGATCCCGGCCCAGCGGCTGTACCTGCACACGATTGCCACCCCGCTGGGCGAAGCGCTGCCCGGCAGCACGCTGCTGCTGTTCCAGGACCTGACCCGCCTGCGCCGGCTGGAAACAGTGCGCCAGGATTTCATCAGCAACATCTCTCACGAGCTGCGCACGCCGCTGGCGTCCTTAAAAGCACTGACCGAAACGCTGCAGGAGGGCGCGCTGGAAGACCCGCCGGCGGCGCGGCGCTTCCTGGAGCGCATGCTGACCGAAGTGGACGCGCTGACCCAGATGGTGGAAGAACTGCTGGAACTGTCGCGGATTGAATCGGGCAAGGTGCCGCTGCGGCTGTTGCCAGTAGCGCCAGAGCCGCTGCTCCAGGCCGCATATGAGCGGCTGCGCGTGCAAGCCGAGCGAGCCGGGCTGAGCGTCAGCATTGACTGCCCGCAGGATCTGCCGCCAGTGCTGGCCGATGCCCAGCGCCTGAGCCAGGTGATCGTCAACCTGCTGCACAACGCGATCAAATTCACCCCTGCCGGGGGGCAAATCCGCCTGCAGGCCGAACCGGCCGGCGAGATGGTACGCTTCCTGGTGCAAGACACCGGGGTGGGCATCAACCCAAACGACCTGCCGCGCATCTTTGAGCGCTTCTTCAAGGCCGACCGGGCGCGCGCCACCGGCGGCACCGGGCTGGGCCTGGCAATTGCACGCCACCAGGTGGAAGCGCACGGTGGGCGCATCTGGGTGGAGAGCGCCGCCGGCCAGGGCAGCAGTTTCTTTTTTGAGATCCCCAACGCGAGCTAGCGCCGCAGCGCAAAGCGAATCTATGATATAACTGGCTCGACCTCGGACGGAGCGAGCGGTCAGATCATGGGACACACGCAACCACCGGCAGCGCCACCCCCACCCACCCGAGCGCGGCTGCTCGAAGTCGCCGGGCTGTTTTTGCGGCTGGGGTTCACCGCCTTTGGCGGGCCGGCCGCCCACATCGCCCTGTACCATGACGAAGTGGTGCGGCGGCGCAAATGGCTGGACGAGCAGCACTTCATCGACTTGCTGGGGGCAGTCAACCTGATCCCCGGCCCCAACTCGACCGAGATGGCGATCCACATTGGCTACACGCAAGCCGGCTGGCCCGGCCTGCTCACCGCCGGCGCCTGCTTCATCCTCCCCTCCACCGCAATGGTGCTCGGCCTGGCCTATCTCTACCAGCGTTATGGCGCGCTCCCCGAAACCGCCGCCCTGATGTACGGCATCTCGCCGGTGATCATCGCCATCATCCTGCAGGCGCTGCTGGGTCTATCGAAGAAGATGCTGCGCTCCCCGCTGGAGGCCGGCCTCGCCGCCGGCACGCTGGCGCTGTACCTGCTGAACGCCCCCCCGATCCCGCTGATGCTGGGCGCGGCGCTGCTGATGCTGGCGGTGCGCCGCCTGCCCCGGCCGTTCACCCCGCCCCCGGGCGGCTGGCTGCTGGCCGGGCTGAGCGGGCTGGCAGCCCCGGGCGGGCTGAGCAGCGCCGCCCAGGCGGCTGGGTTTAGCCTGCTAACGCTGTTCCTGACCTTCCTCAAAATCGGCGGCGTGCTGTATGGCAGCGGCTATGTGCTGCTGGCCTTTTTGCAGGCTGATTTCGTCGACCGGCTGGGCTGGCTGACCTCACAGCAGGTGCTGGACGCAATCGCCGTCGGGCAGGTGACCCCCGGGCCGGTGTTCAATTCGGCCGCCTTCATCGGCTACCTGCTGGGCGGGCTGCCCGGCGGGCTGCTCGCCACGCTGGGCATTTTCCTGCCCTCCTTCGTGTTTGTGGCGATCAGCAACCCGCTGATCCCGCGCCTGCGCCGCTCCCCAATCGCCGCGGCGCTGCTGGATGGGGTCAACCTGGCTTCGCTGGGGCTGATGGCCGGCGTGGCGCTTGAACTGGGCCGCAAGACGCTGGTCGACCTGCCATCGATCGCCATCCTGGCGCTCTCCCTGCTGCTGCTGCGCTGGCGGGTCAACACCACCTGGCTGATCGCCGGCGGAGCGCTGGTGGGCCTGGCAGTGATGCTGCTGCGTTAGGCCGCTGCGCCTCAACCGCAGCCCGCAAGCCCCGTTAAACAATCGTTTACAAAGCCTTGACCGGTTATTAAAACCGGCCGCCGGCTCCGTTAACAGACAGCCGGTATACTCCCCTTCGCTATGACAATTACGCGATATTCAACCAGAGGAGAATACCAGATGTTTCGTTCGATATTCCGTTTAATGAGCGCTTTCCTGCTGTTGGCCGTGCTGGTCAGCGCCTGCGCACCCGCCGCAGCCCCCACCGCAGCCCCGGCTGCCACCGAAGCGCCCGCCATCACCGAGGCCGCCGCCACTGAAGCTCCGGCTATGACCGAAGCCCCGGCTGTCACCGAAGCCCCGGCCGCCACGGAAGCCCCGGCTGCCACCGAAGCCACGGCTGCTGAAGCCGCCCCGGCCGGAATCGTCCTGCCCGAAGTTGATTTCGCTGCGCTCAGCGGCGATATTGTCACCGCCGGCTCGTCAACCGTCTTCCCGCTGGCTGAAGCCGTGGCCGAACAGTTCAAAGCCGATGGCTTCACCGAAGACCTGGGCAGCGTCACCATCGACAGCATCGGCACCGGCGGCGGTTTTGAGCGCTTCTGCAAAACCGGCGAGACCGACATTGCCAACGCTTCACGCAAGATCAAGGACTCCGAACTGGAAAGCTGCACTGCCCTGGGCCGCACCCCGATCGAATTCCGGGTTGGCACCGACGCCATCGCCGTGGTGGTCAGCGCTGAGAATGATTTCCTGAGCGACGTGACCCTGGAAGAACTGGCCCGCATCTTCTCGAAGGACGTCACGAAGTGGAATGAGATCCGCCCCGAGTGGCCGGCGGAAGACATCCTGCGCTTCGCCCCCGGCACCGACTCCGGCACCTTCGACTACTTCATCGAAGCCGTGATGGACAAAACCTATGTCAAAGACGCTGCCGCCGATGAGGGCAAGGGCGAAGAAGCCCTGCTGACCGCCGCCAACACCCAGTTCTCCGAAGATGACAACGTGCTGGTACAGGGCGTTGAAGGCAGCCCGTATGCGATCGGTTTCTTTGGCTTCGCCTACTACGTGGAGAACGAAGGCGCCCTGAAGGTGCTGTCGATCAACGGTGTGACCCCCAACGAAGCCACCGCCGAAGACAACTCCTACCCGATCAGCCGCCCGCTGTTCATCTACTCCGACGCCAAGATCATGGCCGAGAAGCCCCAGGTGGCAGCCTTCATCAACTACTTCCTGACCAACGTCAACGACCTGATCGGCGAAGTCGGCTACTTCCCCGCCAGCCCCGATGCCCTGTCGGCCGCAATGCAGGCCTGGCTGGATGCAGTCGCCCAGTAATCCTGCAACGGTCCCGGAATGACCTGCCAGGCCGGCGCCCGGTTGTACGGGCGGCCTGGCAGGATCGCTAATCACACCCAGAGTGGGATTTGAGAGCATGATGGAATACTCCGAAAGCAACCCGCCAACCGGCGCAGCCGAGAAACCCGCAGCGCAGCTGCTCAGCGAACCTGCCGTCCGGCTGCAGCGCCGCCGGCGACCTGGCGAAGCCCTGATCCAGGGCTTTCTGCTGCTGTGCGGCCTGGTGTCGATCTTCACCACGCTCGGAATTGTGCTGGTGCTGATCGAGGAGGCGCTGAAGTTCTTCGGCAGCCCGGAAGTCAGCCTGGCAGTGTTCTTCACCGGCACAGCCTGGCAGCCGCAGTTGGGGAAGTTCGGTGTGCTGCCGCTGGCCAATGCCACGCTGGTCACCACCTTCTTCGCCATGCTGGCAGCGCTGCCGTTGGGACTGGCTGCGGCGGTCTACTTGAGCGAATACGCCAGTGATCGCACCCGCAAGGTCATCAAACCCACGCTCGAGATCCTCGCCGGCATCCCCACCGTGGTATATGGCTATTTTGCCCTGACCTGGATGACCCCCACCCTGCGGCTGGTGTTCGACCGGGTGGACATCTACAACACCGCCTCGGCCGGGTTGGTGATGGGCATCCTGCTGCTGCCGCTGATCGCCACCATGAGCGAAGACGCCCTGCACGCGGTGCCGCGCTCGCTGCGCGAAGCGGCCTACGGGCTGGGCGCCACCCGCCTGGAAACGGCCACCCGGGTGGTGCTGCCGGCAGCCATCTCGGGGATCGCCGCAGCGGTGATCCTGGCGATCTCGCGCGCAGTGGGCGAAACCATGATCGTGGCGATCGCCGCCGGCGCCGGCCCCAATTTCACCCTCAACCCCTTCAAGGGCGCCGAAACCATCACCGGTCACATCGTGCGCATCAGCGGCGGCGACCTCAGCTATGACTCGCTCGACTACGACAGCCTGTTCGCCCTGGCGCTGCTGCTGTTCGCGGTGACCCTGATTTTGAACGTTATCAGCAGGCGGATCGTAATGGCGTTCCGCGAGGAATACGAATGAGCCACACCCCTCTCTCCCCCGCAGCCCGGCCCGGCTTCAACGC
Organism: Chloroflexota bacterium; assembly: GCA_046089985.1. Taxonomy (GTDB): domain Bacteria; phylum Chloroflexota; class Anaerolineae; order Anaerolineales; family UBA4823; genus RBG-16-57-11. The sequence continues at coordinate 3,777 of JBJSYW010000103.1, read as the reverse complement.
CAACCTGCCCCAGCGCCACCGCCTGGGTAAGATCTGGCAGGGCGTTTTTACCGCCGCAACGGCTTTCGGTATGCTGATGCTGGCCGTGCTGGTTCTCAACATTGTCAACGATGCCTTTGGCTATGCAGCCATCTCGTACACGGTGCAGCCCTCCAGCCTGACGCCAGGCGGCGCGCCGCTGCAGGCGCTTGCACCGGCCCAGCTGGTTGAGATCTTGAAGGGCCGCCTGCGCCCGGCGCGCTTAAAAACTATCGAAAAGTCCGGCCCGCTGGACGCCCGCCCGGCCGAGGAGCTGCGTGAGCTGGTGATGGTTGAGCTGGTCAAACCGAAGGTCGAACAGACCTGGGAGTTGTGGCCATCGCTGACCGGCCGGGAGGCGATTCAGGCCGAAGCAGCCAAAGAACACCCCGGGTCACAGCTGGTGTTTCGCAGCTGGCTCAGCCAGGCGTTTGTGCAGTCGTCGCAGTCGAGCAACGCCCTGCTGGCCGGGGTGCACACGGCCATCCTCGGCTCGCTGCTGGTGATCCTGATCACGATCCTGGTGGCTTTCCCGATCGGGATCGGGGCGGCGATCTACCTGCAAGAATACGCCGGCGATGCCTGGTACAACCGGCTGATCCAGACCAACATCAACAACCTGGCCGGCGTGCCATCGATCATCTACGGCATGCTGGGGCTGGCGATCTTCGTGCGCCTGGCCGGCGGGCTGACCAGCGGCGCATTCTCGGGCTACCCCGGGGCCGACCCGAACGCAGGCCGCACGATCCTGTCGGCCGGGCTGACGATGGCGCTGCTGATCCTGCCGGTGATCATTATCAACGCCCAGGAAGCCATCAAAGCCGTGCCCAATTCGCTGCGCGAGGCCAGCTACGGGGTGGCCGCGACCCGCTGGCAGACGGTGTGGAGCCACGTGCTGCCCAACGCCATGTCGGGCATCCTGACCGGCGCCATCCTGGCGGTCTCGCGCGCCTTTGGAGAGACCGCCCCATTGATCATCGTCGGCGCATCCACGTACATCACCTTTGATCCCGATGGCGTCTTCTCGCGCTTCACTACCTTACCGATCCAGATCTACCAGTGGACCTCGCGCGCCCAGGGGGAGTTTCGCAGCCTGGCGGCTGCCGGGATCCTGGTGCTGATGACCCTGCTGCTGGCGTTGAACGCCGCGGCGGTCCTGCTGCGCAACCGTTTTTCAGGAAAATCCTTATGAACCTCTACACCCAGACCCCCCCGCTGAACACCGCCGCCGGCCGACCGGAGGCGGCGCAAGCGTACATCCTCGAAGCCAGAAACCTGTCGATCTTCTACGGCGGTTTCCGGGCCGTCAAGCAGGTCAACCTGCTGGTTGAGCGGCAGAAGATCACCGCCATGATCGGCCCATCGGGCTGCGGGAAGAGCACCGTGCTGCGCTCGTTCAACCGCATGAACGACCTGATCCCCAGCGCCCGCGCCGAAGGAGAAGTGACCTTCCACGGGCAGAACATCTATGACCCCCAGGTGGACCCGGTGGAAGTGCGCCGGCACATCGGCATGGTGTTCCAGAAGCCCAACCCGTTCCCGAAGTCGATCTACGAGAACATCGCCTGGGGGGCGCGCATCAACGGCTTTAAGGGCAGCAAGGCCGACATGGACGCGCTGGTGGAGGACTCGCTGGTGGGCGCGGCGCTGTGGGACGACGTCAAAGACAAGCTGAACCAGAGCGGCCTGTCGCTGTCGGGCGGGCAGCAGCAGCGCCTGTGCATCGCCCGCACCATCGCCCTGCGGCCCGACATCATCCTGATGGATGAGCCGTGTTCGGCGCTCGACCCGATCGCTACCCTGAAAATCGAAGAACTGATGCGTGAGCTGACCCAGAAATATACGATTATAATTGTGACCCACAATATGCAGCAGGCGGCGCGCGTCTCAGATACCACGGCCTTCTTCACCATCGACGAGAACCGGTCCGGTTTCCTGATGGAGTTCGGCGCCACCACCGAGATCTTCACCAACCCGAAGCAGAAAATAACCGAAGATTACATCACCGGTCGCTTCGGCTAGACCGGTGTGAGGAGCATGGAGCATGACGCGAGAGATCCTGGATCGCAAGATCCGCCACTTGCTGGATGAAATCCTGGTGCTGGACAGCATGATCGAGCAGGCCACGCTGGAAGCCGTCGACGCGCTGCGCCGGCATGACCTGGAGAAGGCGCGCCAGGTGTACGCCGGTGATAAGCTGATCAACGCCCGACGCTTCGAGCTGGAAAACGATGTGATCGTGACCATCGCCACCCAGCAGCCGATCATGGCGGGCGACCTACGGCTGATGGCTTCGATTCTGGAAGTGGTCAGCGAGTTGGAGCGCATCGGCGATTACGCCAAGGGCATCGCCAAGGTGACGGTGAACCTGGGCACACAGGCGCAGCTGCCGCCGCTGGCCCTGATTACGCGCATGAGCGAGATCACACTCGATATGCTGCACCGGGCAGTGGGGGCCTTTGTGGCGCACGACGCGCCAACCGCCCGCCAGATCCCGCTGCTGGACGACCAGGTGGATGCGCTGTACAACCAGGTGTATGCCGAGTTGGTGCAGTTGATGATCGCCGACCCGAGCAAGATCGACCAGGCCAACCACCTGATGTGGGCAGCGCACAACCTGGAGCGCATGGCCGACCGCGTCAGCAACATCTGCGAGCGCACGATCTATATCGTTACCGGGCAGCTGGTCGAGATTGACGCCTAGCGCCGGGTTCACTCCCCTCGGTGGAACCACAAACTGACAAAAACGGCGGCCGAAAAGCCGCCGTTTTTGTCAGTTGACGATGATCTCCATAAACACCGGGTCGCCAAACGGCCGGCCGAACGGGTCATAAGCCTGCCAGGCGCTGCGGTAGCTGCCGGGCTGATCCGGAGCCGTAAAGACGATGCGCAGCACAGCCTGCGCCCCGCTGCGTGCCGGGTAGAGCGCCAGCTGGTCGGGCGCGCCCAGGCCATTGCCAGAGATACACCGCAGGCTGTAGCCTTCATTCCAGTTGCAGCCGCCTGTGTTCTGCACCTGCCAGCGCTTATCGACCGCCGCGCCGCGGTTGACCACCGTACCGTCCGGAATGGTCAGGTCGTCCAGGTAGGCCAGGTTATCCTGGCAGGCCACCGTGGGGGTCGGTTGAAGCGCGGCGGCGGTGGGCGGCGGGGTGGGTGTGAGCGCCCGGGTGGGCAGCGGTGTGGGCGGCGGCAGGCTGGGCGCGGCGGACGCCAGGGCGGCGCGGGTAGCGGCCGCGCCGGGCGCGGTGGGCGAAGGCGGCAGCGCCGTCACGGCCGCCGGCAGGGCCGGCGGCGTGACCGGCGGGGCGGTGCGAACGGGCGCGCAGGCCGCCAGCAGCAGGCACAGCAGCACAGCCGGCAGCGCCCGCTGTCCGGAAGACCAGGCTTTCCCGATCTGCCAGACTAACCCGGCTGGACTGCCGCGCCTCATCAGAGCCGGACGGCTCGCGTCGATCCTCACCCGCATCGTTTGCCTCCGCTGCAGGCCCGCAGCCGGCATCTTACGCTTCGTCGTCGCCGCCGGCGTCTTCACTCTCGGCGCCGCCGAAACCGACCGGCAGCTCACCCGACATAGCGCGCTGGCGCACTGCCAGCTCCACTTCTTCGGCCAGGTCGGTGTTCTGGCGCAGGAAGTCCTTGGCGTTCTCACGCCCCTGGCCCAGGCGGATATCGCCATACGAGTAGAATGAACCGCGCTTGGTGATGATCTCCAGCCCGGTAGCCAGGTCGATCAGGTCGCCGGCGCGCGAGATGCCT
>JBJSYW010000102.1:0-3112 GCA_046089985.1 Chloroflexota bacterium | reverse complement strand
TGTCGCCGGGCTGCAGCAGGCCTTTGAGCGTGTGGGCTGGCCCGGCCCACAGCCGCAGGTGGCCGATTTTAGCAACCTGGACAGCCAGGCGGTCACCGCGGCCTACCTGTCACTGCCCGAACTGCGCGGCGTGCTGGTGATCGAGCAGACCCGCCGTGACCTGGTGCGCTCGCAGCTGGCTACCTTGATGGTCAACCTGAGCGTGATGCTGGCCTCCGCCATCCTGGCGCTGTACATCGCCCTGGTGGCTACCAGGTCGATCGCCCTGCCGGTGATCGACCTGGTGGATGTGGCTACGCACATCGCTTCCACCGCCCGCCAGGGCGGCGAGGCCGGCCCGGCCGGCGCGCCGGCCGAATCGACCCGCGCGTCGCTGGAGACCGCCGGGCAGGATCTGCAGGAGCGCACCGGCGGGCGCAAGGATGAGATCGGCGCGCTGGGCTCGGCCTTCTACGCCATGACCGTGCAGCTCTCCGGGCTGATCGGCGGGCTGGAAGCCATCGTGGCCGAACGCACCCGCCAGCTCGAAACCCGCTCGGCTTACCTGGAAGCCTCCGCCGATATCTCACGCGTCACCACCTCGATTCTCGACCCCGAGCGCCTGGTTGAGCAGGTGGTGGAGTTGATCCGCGACCGCTTCGACCTGTATTATGTCGGCCTGTTCCTGCCCGACCCCGAAGGCCGCTGGGCCGTGCTGCGCTCGGGCACCGGCGAAGCCGGACAGCGTATGCTGGCCCGCAGCCACCGCCTGCGCATCGAACCGACCTCAATGATCGGCTGGTGCATCTCCAACGCCCAGGCGCGCATCGCCCAGGTGGCCGGCGAAGACGAGGTGCGCGCCCCCAACCCCGACCTGCCCGAGACGCGATCCGAGGCCGCCCTGCCGCTGCGCGCCCGCGGCCAGGTGATTGGGGCGCTGTCGGTGCAGTCTACCCGCCCAATGGCCTTTGACAGCGCCTCGCTGGCCGTGCTTCAGACCATGGCCGACCAGTTGGCCATCGCCATCGAGAACGCCCAGCTGTACGCCACCAGCCAGCAGGCTCTGGAGGCCCAGCGCCGCGCCTACGCCGTTTCGGCGCATAGCGAGTGGCGCGACTGGGCCCGCCTGCGCTCGGGGCTGAGCGTGCGCTCCACCCCCGAAGGCCCGCAGGCCCTGCCGGCCGAGGCCGCCGCCTGGCGGCCCGAGATGCTTCAGGCTGCGGTCGACGATCGGGCGGTGGCGGATGGGGAGCGCCTGGCGATCCCCATCCGTGTGCGCGGCGCGGTGATCGGCGTGATCGGGGCTTCCCGCCCTGCGCCCAGCGGGCAGCCAACCCCCGGGCAGACCAACGCTCAGGACCTGGCCTTCCTGGAGACAATTGCCGAGCAGCTCGGCGTGGCGCTCGACTCGGCCCGCCTGTATGCCGAAACCCGCCAGCGTTCCGAACAGGACCGCCTGGTAGACGAGATCACCGGCCGCATGCGCGCCACGCTGGACCTGCGATCGGTGCTGGAGACGGCGGCGCGCGAGATGCGCCAGGCGCTCAACCTGGCCGAGGTGGAAGTGCGCCTCAGCCCGCCGGCCGGCGCCAATGGAGGCCCCGATGATCGCTGATCGCATCCAGTCCCTGTGGCAGTATACCCGCCGGCCGCGCTTCAGTGATCCCGAGATGGACCGCCAGGCGGCCCTGCTGTGGGCCGCGCTGACCCCGGTCTTCGTCATCACCCTGCTGCTGTTCCCGGCCCTGCCGCTGATCGGCGCGCCGCTGGTGACCGAGATCCCGGTCTTCCTGATGCTGCTGGTGGATACCGGTGTGTGGCTGCTGGTGCACAGTGGGCGGCTGCGCCCGGCTTCGATCTTGCTGGTCACCGCCGGCTGGATCGTCACCACCCTGCCGGCCTTCCTGCAGGGCGGCCTGGTCAGTCCGTTTGCGTTGTTCGCCGTGCTGTGGGTGGTGGTCACCGGTCTGCTGCTCGACCGGCGCTTCCTGATCGGTATGCTGCTGCTCAACCTGGCCACCGTCACCGCGCTGCTGATCACCACCACTTACGATCTGATCCCACCGCTGATCCCGCTGGCCACGCCGCTGCGCTTCTGGAACATCATGGTGATCGTGCTGGTGGTGGCTGGAATCCTGATCGAGCTGGCCACTTCCAGCCTGCGCAGCGCCCTCAGCGCCGCCCAGCAGGCGCGCGGCGACCTGCAAGCCGCCAACACCGAACTGCTGGAGGCGCGCCAGGAAGTGGAAGAACGCGTGGCGCAGCGCACCGCCGAGTTGGAGCGTCGCGCCCGTGAGCTGCAGGCATCTTCGGAAGTGGTGCGCGCCATCGCCTCCATCCGCCAGATCGACAGCCTGCTGTCAGAGATCACCGTGTTGATCTCGCAGCACTTCGGCTTCTACCAGGTGCTGGTGTTCCTGTTCCCCGACCAGAACGCCCAACAACTGCAGCTGCGCGCCGCCAACACCGAGGCCGCCCGCCGCCTGGTGACCGCCGGCTTCTCGGTCAACCTGGAGCAGGCCAGCATCACCGCCACCGCCGCCCGCACCACTCGCCCCTACCTGGCCCCCGATGTGGCCCGCGACCCGCTCTACCTGGGCCTGAAGGAGTTCCCCGAAACGCGCTCCGAGCTGGCCCTGCCGCTGATCTCCAGTTCGGGCGACGAGCGCCGCCGTCTGCTGGGCGTGCTGGACCTGCAAAGCAGCAGCCTGGCTGCCTTTGGCCAATCGGACCTGGGCGCGCTGCAAACGCTGGCCAGCCAGATCGCCATCGCCATTGAAAACGCCCAGCTTTATTCGCAGAACCAACAGGCGCTGCAGTCGCTGCAGAACGCGTATACCAGCCTGAGCCAGGCCGGTTGGAGCAGCCTGCTGCGCGCCCAGCCCAACCTGGGCTACCGCGCCGCCCCCGGAGCTAACCAGCTGCCGGCCGGCGAATGGGACCCTGAAATGAGCGCCGCACTGAACAGCGGCCAGGTGGTGCAAACCGACCCGCACAGCCTGTCGGTTCCGATCCGCATCCGCGATCAGGTCACCGGGGTGGTGCGCCTGCGCAAACCGCCCGATAGCGGCGCCTGGACCGGCGACGAGATCGGCCTGGTGGCCACGCTGGCCGACCGCCTGAGCACGGCGCT
>JBJSYW010000101.1:0-2879 GCA_046089985.1 Chloroflexota bacterium | reverse complement strand
ATCAGCCTTCGCTGGTCATGATGAACAGCGGGTTCATCTCAAAGCTGTGGAAATACGGGCGCAGGCGCTCGGTGTTGTAGTACTTGTTGACGTTTACCACCTTCTTGGTGCTGGTTACCACGTCGATGGGCATATTGTCATAGCGCCCATTGCGCAGCACCACCAGGCGGCCGTGGATGCCCTTCAGGATCAGATCCAGGGCCAGGTTGCCGTAGGCCATCGGCACGATCGAGTCGATCGCGTCCGGGTCGCCGCCGCGCACCAGGTAGCCAAGCTTCTGGTTGATCACGTTGACGGTCTTGCCGTTGTTGAATTTGGCCGAGCGGTTCTTCAATTCTTCAGAGACCAGGTCGCCGATGCCGCCCAGCTTGGCGTGCCCGAAGGCGTCGGTGGTCTTGTCGGAGAAGGTCATCTCGCCGCCCTCGAACATGGCGCCTTCCGAGATCATCACCACCGAATAGCGGCTGGGGTTGCGGTTGCGATCATAGATCATCAGCTCGGTCAGGTGATCGATGTTGAACTTGTATTCGGGGATCACGCAGCGGTCGGATGCGCCGGCCATGGTGGGCAGCATGGCGGTGAACCCAGCATAACGCCCAAACACCTCCAGCACCAGGAAGCGCTCATGCGAGCCGGCCGAGGTGCGCAGGTTGTTGGCCAGCTGGATCGAGCGCGTGACGCAGGTGCTGAAGCCGATGCAGTAATCGGTGCCGGGCACGTCGTTGTCCATCGTCTTCGGGATGGCGATCACCCGAAAGCCCTCGCGGTACAGCCGCACACCCACGCTGAGCGTATCGTCGCCGCCGATCGGGATCAGGTAGTCGATGCCCAGGAAGTCCAGGTTCTTCAGTACCTCGGGGATGATGTTGTTGATGTCCTCGGTGTAGGTCTCCCGCAGGTGCTCGGGCAGCTCCGATTTCTTCATCTTCATCGGGTTGGTGCGCGAGGTGTGCAGGAAGGTGCCGCCAGTGCGCCCGGCGCGCCGGACGATCTCTTCATTCAAAACCTGGAAGTTTTCACTGTTGTCGGCTTTGGGATCACGGATGATGCTGGTCAGCCCGGCCCAGCCGCGCTTCAACCCGATCACCTGGTAACCTTCGCGCAGCGCCCGAATGGTCACTGCCCGGATTGCCGGGTTAAGACCCGGCACATCGCCGCCGCCAGTAAGAATGCCAATGACACCCTTGGTCTTCTTAACGTTTGCCATATTCAGTTCTCCATTCTATTTGTTTACAGGAATGCAGCAGCACGCCTGCTCTGGTTGAGCACGGCAGTTATTTTAACACAATTTAAATCAACCTTCTTAGATCCAGTTCGCTTCGTGGTAGACCCCGAAGACCGTCTTCATCACGCCCACGATCTCGCCCAGGGTGCAGTAGGCGCGCACCGCCTCCAGCAAGTGGAGCATGGTGTTTTCTGTGCCCTGGCAGGCCAGCCGCAGCCGGTCCAGCGCCTGCCCGGCGCGCCCGGGGTCGCGCTCGGCGCGCACCTGCTGCAGGCGTTCCATCTGGCGGCGGTAGCCCTGCGGGTCCATCTCCAGGATCGGCACAGTCACCGGCTTGCGATCGGCGTAGGCGTTCACGCCCACGATGCGCCGTCGGCTGCTGTCGATCTCGCGCTGGTAGCGGTAGGCGGCCTCGGCAATCTCGCTCTGGAAAAAGCCTTTGTCGATCGCCGGCAGCATCCCGCCCAGCTCATCGATGCGGCGGAAATATTCGTAGGCCTGGGCCTCGATGCGGTTGGTCTGCGCTTCGACAAAGAACGACCCGCCCAGCGGATCGACCGTCTGGGCTACGCCCGATTCTTCGGCGATGATCTGCTGTGTGCGCAGGGCGATGGTAACCGCCTGCTCGGAGGGCAGCGCCAGCGCTTCGTCCATCGAGTTGGTGTGCAGCGACTGCGTGCCGCCCAGCACCGCCGCCAGCGCCTGCAGCGCCACGCGCACAATGTTATTCTCCGGCTGTTGGGCGGTCAGCGAGACGCCCGCGGTCTGGGTGTGGAAGCGCATCAGCCAGGAGCGCGGGTTTTTGGCCCCAAACACCTCGCGCATCGTGCGGCCCCAGATGCGCCGGGCGGCGCGGTACTTGGCGATCTCCTCAAAGAAATCATTGTGGGCGTTAAAGAAGAACGACAGGCGCGGGGCGAAATCGTCCACCGCCAGGCCGCGTGCCACGCCCCAGCGCACGTACTCCATGCCATCCGCCAGCGTGAAGGCCAGCTCCTGGGCGGCGGTCGAGCCGGCTTCGCGGATGTGGTAGCCGGAGATGCTGATCGTGTTCCACTGCGGCACGCTCTGCGTGCCGAACTCAACCGTGTCGGTTACCAGGCGCATCGACGGCTCGGGCGGGAAGATGAATTCTTTCTGGGCGATATATTCCTTCAGGATATCGTTCTGCAGTGTGCCGCGCAGCTGGTCGGGGCGCACACCCTGCTTTTCGGCCGCGGCGATGTACATGGCCCAGATCACCGCCGCCGGCGAGTTGATCGTCATGCTGGTCGAGACCTGCTCGAGCGGGATGCCCTCCAGCAGGATCTCCATGTCTTTCAGCGAAGCCACCGCCACCCCGCACTTGCCAAATTCGCCCTCCGCTTCAGGGGCATCGGTGTCGTAACCCATCAGGGTGGGCAGGTCGAAGGCCACCGATAGGCCGGTTTGGCCCTGGGAGAGCAGGTATTTGAAGCGCTGGTTGGTCTCCTCGGCTGCGCCAAACCCGGCGAACATGCGCATCGTCCACAGCCGGCTGCGGTGCAGCGTGGGGTGCACGCCGCGCGTGTATGGGTACTCGCCCGGCAGCCCTAAATCGGCCAGGTAATCCAGCCCGGCGATATCGAGCGGGGTGTACAACCGCTCAATCGGCTCGGATGAGGTGGTGATAAAC
>JBJSYW010000100.1:0-3333 GCA_046089985.1 Chloroflexota bacterium | reverse complement strand
TGCGGGTTTTTGGTCAGGTGCAGCACCAGTTCGTCCGCCAGGGCAACAGTGTTATATTCGTCCGCCCCGTGCGTGCCCGCCACGATCATGCGCTGCCGCCGGCCCTGCCCGAAGCGGAACACCTCCAGCGGCCGCCCTTCGACCGACTGGCCGATCGAGAACCACCGCTCCAGCGGGATGGGGGTCAGCGAAGCCACCCGCGTGGCGCTGGGCACAGCGCTGAGCGCCGCCGATGGTCCCACCGGCCATCCCGCTCCTGGGCTTGCCGGCGCTGTCGCAGCCGCCGGAACGCCGGTGACCGGTGGCGCAGCGGTTGGAGCGCCCGCGACCCGGGCATCCACCCTGCCGGCCGGCAGTTCGGGCAGAGCCGCGGCCGGCGCTTCAACCGGCCGGGCCGGCGCGGCAGGTTCCGGCAGCGCAGGGCCGGCCGGCAGGGCGAACCCCGCCTGCAGCAGCGGGCTGGACGGCAGCAGCGGCTCAAGGTGCAGCTGCACCCCGGGCAGCACGGCGATCCCGACCAGCAGCGTCACCAATCCGGCCGCCAGCATCGCCAGTACGCCCAGCGCCAGCGCCTGCAGCCCCACCTGCGCCAGACCATCGCCGCGCTCCCGGCGGCCTGCCGGTGAGAGCATGCGGCGTCTCAGTGCAGCCGGGCGATCTACGGCTCCTTTTTGATGTATTTTCTCTGCCATTCAAACAGCTTGTTCAGCGCTTCAATCGGCGAGATGCCGTTCACGTCCACCGCTTTCAGTTCGTTCAGCAGCGGGTTGGTCTCAGGGAACAGCGCCAGCTGGCGCGAAGCCATCGGGTTGATCTTGACTGCCTTGCCACTGGATGCTTCCAACTGCTCCAGGATCTCGCCGGCGCGCTGCACCACCGGGCGCGGCAGCCCGGCCAGCTGCCCAACGTGGATGCCGTACGAACGATCCGCCCCACCGGGGACGATCTTGTGCAAGAACACCACCTGCCCGTCGGCCTCGCTGACCGCCACGTTGTAGTTGCGCACCCCGGGCAGCAGCTCAGCCAGCTGGGTCAGCTCGTGGTAGTGGGTTGCAAAGAGCGTCTTGGCGCGCAGCCGGGGGTGGTTGTGGATGTACTCGACCACCGCCCAGGCGATCGACACGCCGTCATAAGTGCTGGTGCCGCGCCCGATCTCGTCCAGCACCAGCAGGCTGCGCGGCGTGGCATGGTGCAGGATGTTGGCCATCTCGACCATCTCGACCATGAAGGTGGACTGGCCGGCGTGGATCTCGTCCTGCGCGCCGATGCGGGTGAAGATACGGTCCACCACCCCCAGGCGGGCCGCCGCGGCCGGCACATAGCTGCCAATCTGCGCCAGCAGGGCGATCAGCGCCGCCTGGCGGATAAAGGTGCTCTTGCCCGCCATGTTCGGCCCGGTGATCAGGCGCACGCGCTCGCCCGGCTCAAACACCAGGTCGTTGGGCACAAAACGTTCGCCGCTCAGCAGCCCTTCCACCACCGGGTGCCGCCCATCGCGCACCTCCAGCACATCCTCCTCCACCACCTCCGGCCGCACATAACCGGCCAGCGCGGCGGTTTCCGCCAGCGAGACCAGCACGTCCAGCACGGCAATGGCCCGCGCCGTGCCCAGCAGGCACACCGCTGACGACGACAGCCGGGCGCACACTTCCTTGAATAAGCGCAGCTCAATCTCGTGGATGCGCTCCTCGGCATTGAGCACCAGCGTTTCGTACTCTTTCATCTCCGGCGTGATATAGCGCTCGGCGTTGACCAGGGTCTGCTTGCGGATGTACTCCGCCGGGGCCTGGGTGGCGTTGGCGTGCGTGATCTCGATATAGTAGCCGAAGACCTTGTTATAGCCCACCTTCAGCGAGCGGATGCCGGTGCGCTCGCGCTCCAGCGCTTCCAGGTTGGCGATCCATTCGCGCGCGTGGCGCGAGCGCTCCACCACCCCGTCCAACTCGGCCGAAAACCCGGGCCGGATGACGCCCACATGCTGCAGCGTAGCCGGTGGTTCATCGGCCAGCGCGCTTTGCAGCAGCGCCAGCTCATCCTGGCACAGGTCGAAATCGGCCAGCACCGACTTGAGCGGCGTTTCGCCGGCTGCCCCGGCTGCCGGCAGCAGGGCGCGCAGTTCGGGCAGGCGGGCCAGCGTAGCGCGCACCGCTGCCAGGTCACGCGGCTGGGCCGAGCCGCCCATCACCCGGTTGACCAGCCGCTCCAGGTCGTTGAGCTGTTTCAATTCGCCGCGCAGCCCGGCGCGCAGCAGCCCGTCCTCATAGAAATACGCCACCCCGTCCTGGCGCTTGCGGATGCGCCGCACGTCCAGCAGCGGTTTACTGACCCACTGGCGCAGCAGGCGCTTGCCCATCGGCGTGACGCTGTGATCCAGGATGCCCAGCAGCGAGCCTTTGACCGATCCGCCGCGGATCGTCTCGGTCAACTCCAGGTTGCGCCGGGTGGCCGCGTCCAAGATCATAAAATCGCTGATCTGGTAGGTGCTCAGCCCGCTCAACAGCGCCAGCGCCGCCGGCTGGGTCTCCTTGACGTACTGCACGATCGCCCAGGCGGCGCGCATCGCCAGCGGCTGGCCCTTCAAACCGAAGCCGTCCAGCGAGGCGGCCTGGAAATGGCGCAGCAGGGCCTCCTGGCAGCGCCCCGGCTCAAAGCGCCAGGCGGGCCAGGCGGTCGGGTGACCGGGCAGCCCGTCACGCAGCCCCGCTCCGCTCGACAGCGGCGGCCCATCCGGGTAGAGCAGTTCAGCCGGGCGCAGACGCACCAGTTCGGCCCGCAGCGCCGCAAAGATATCCTCGCCGCTCAACTCGGTGGCGGCGAACTCGCCGGTGGTGATGTCGACATAAGCCACCCCGGCGCGCCCGGCGGGCGCGCCCGGCTCGCCGTCCAAAACCAGCGCCGCCAGGTAGTTGTTGGCGTCGCCCGGCAGCAGCCCCGGCTCAACCACCGTCCCCGGTGTGACCACCCGGGTCACCTGGCGCGGGAACAGGCCCTTCACCGGCTGGTCGCCCACCTGCTCGCAGATCGCCACGTGGAAGCCGCGCTCGATCAGCCGCGCCAGGTAGTTCTCCACCGCATGGTGCGGGATGCCCGCCATCGGGATGCGCGTGCCCTTAGCCACGTTGCGCGAGGTCAGTACGATGTCCAGCTCGCGCGCCGTGATCTCGGCATCCTGGTCAAAGGTCTCGTAGAAATCGCCCAGGCGGAAGAACAGGATCGCGTCCGGGTGCTGGCGTTTGATATCCAGGTACTGCTTGCGAATGGGGGTGATATCGTCATCGGAGGACATAGCGGGTTGATTGTAATCCAGCCGGCAGCGAATGAAAAGAACCAACC
>JBJSYW010000099.1:0-5125 GCA_046089985.1 Chloroflexota bacterium | reverse complement strand
GCGCTGATGGCGGCGCTGCCCGGGGCGGCATACCCGGCCGGCGCCGGTTGGTAAGCGCCGCAGTGGAAGCAGAAGTTTGCTTCCGGCGGCAGCAGCGTATGGCAGCCCGGGCAGACCTTGCCCTGGACCAGCGGCAGGCCGCAGTTCATACAAAAGCGCGCCTGGGCCGGGTTGGCGCTCCGACAGGAAGGGCAGAACATCCGCATAACCTCCTGAACCGTGTCTCAGCCGACGAATTTCCCTCAATTGTAGCATCGTTTCGCCGGCCTGCCGGCGGTTTACCCGGCCGGCGTGCTATAATCGGGCGCAATCTATCTCCAGGAGTTTGTTATGCTGTACAACGGTGTGATCGATCGCTACCGCGCGCTGCTGGACGTACCGGCCGCGTTTACCCCCATTACCCTGCTGGAAGGCAATACGCCGTTGATCCCGATGCCGCGCCTGGCGCGCGAACTGTCGGACGGGGCGGCGGGGTGTGAGCTGTGGGTCAAGTTCGAAGGGCTGAACCCGACCGGCTCGTTCAAAGACCGCGGCATGACCGTGGCGATCAGCGAGGCCGCCGGGCGGGCAGTGGAAACGGTCATCTGCGCCTCGACCGGCAACACCGCCGCATCGGCGGCGGCCTACGCCTCGCGGGCCGGGATGCGCTCGATCGTGCTGATCCCGCAGGGCAAGGTCGCCGCGGGCAAGCTGGCCGGGGCGGTGGCCTATGGGGCGCGAGTGGTGCAGGTGGACGGCTCGTTCGATGACGCCCTGTCGCTGGTGGTGCAGATCAGCCAGAACCACCCCATCGCGCTGGTCAACTCGCTGAACCCCTACCGGCTGCAGGGCCAGAAGACCGCCGCGTTCGAGATCTGCGACACGCTGGGCGACGCCCCCGACCTGCTGTGCCTGCCGGTGGGCAACGCCGGCAACATCAGCGCCTACTGGATGGGGTTCACGGAGTACCGCCGGTTGAAGGACACCCGCCTGCCGCAGATCCTGGGTGTGCAGGCCGCCGGCTCGGCCCCGCTGGTGCTGGGTCACCCGGTGGAGCGGCCCGAGACAGTGGCGACCGCCATCCGCATCGGGCGTCCGGCGCGCGGCGAGCAGGCCCTGCAAGCGGCCGAGGAGTCGGGCGGGCGGATCATCGCCGCTACCGATGAGCAGATCCTTGCGATGCAGCGCCGGCTGGCGGCTGAGGGCGTGTGGGTAGAGCCGGCCTCGGCGGCCGGGTTGGCCGGGCTGGCGATTGAAGCCGCCGCCGGGACGATCGACCTGCGCGGCAAGCGCGTGGTGGCGGTGTGCACCGGTCACGGGCTGAAAGACCCGGACATCATCGCCCACACCATGCCCGCGCCCACCCGCCTGCCGGCCGAACTGGCGGCCCTGGAAGCCTTCCTGCTCGGCTGAAGCTCAACTGCTGCGTTTGACCACCAGCAGGGTCACATCATCAAAGCGCGGCGCGCCGCCGGTGAAGTGATCCAGATCCTCGATGATCGCCTGGATGATCTCGTTGGCCGTGCCGCTGTTGACCCGCCGCACCAGCGCCTGCAGGCGGGCCTCGTCGTAATAGCGCCCTTGCGGATCGCGGGCGTCGGTCACCCCGTCGGTATACATCACGATCACGTCGCCCGGCATCACCCGGGCCACTTTCTGCTTCCAGATCATATCGCCCATCACGCCCAGCGCCATGCCGGTAGAGCGGAAGCGGTCAACCGGCTTGCCGCGCACGCCGCTGATCAGCAGCGGCGGGTTGTGCCCGGCGTTGACGTAGCGCAGCCGCCCGCTGACCGGCTCCAGCACGGCGTAGAAGGCGGTGACGAACATCCCCGAGCGCGAATCGTTCAGGATGCGCTCGTTGACGGTGCTGATCGAGAGCGCCGGCAGGGTGGGGTATTGGATGGCGTAGGTGCGGATCAGCGTGCTGCTGAGCGCCATGAACAGCGCCGCGCCCATGCCCTTGTCCGATACATCCGCGATCACCAACCCCCAGTGGTTGTTGGCCAGCGGGATAATGTCGAAGAAGTCGCCGGAGGTCTCCAGGGCGGGCTCCAGGCGGGCGGCGAAGTCCCAGCCGCGCAAGGTAGGCATGCGCCCGGGCAGCAGTTCGTTCTGGATCTTGGCTGCTGCTGCCAGCTCCTCGGCCAACTCTTTACGCTGGGCGCGCGGCGCGGGGGTCTGCAGCGCCGGCAGGGCCAGCGCCAGCGCTTCCAGCACGCTGTCCACCCGCGGCAGCAAGCAGCCGATCTCCTCGCCGGCGTCTTCGGGCCAGACGGCCATCCCGCCCAGGGGTTGGTCGCTGCCGCCGGTGACCGGGGCCAGGATCAGGTCGCGCTTGCAGGGCGCGGCTTCATCCCACGGGTAGTAGGTGTCGATGTGCAGGACACGCGTGCTGGACTGGGTCTGCAGCCAGCGCCAGCCGGCTTCGGGCAGATCTTCGGTGTTCTCGGCCGGGTAGGCCATCAGCGGTCGCCCGGGCAGCAGGCGCACTTCCACCTGGCAGCCCGGCAAGATCAGCGGCAGGTGCCGGCGCAGCAGGCTGGACAGCTGGCTGGCGTCGATGGCCTCATCCTTGACCGACTGCAGCAGCGCCTCCAGGTGGGCCTGTTTATCGCTGCTGGAGACCGAGCGCGGCGTGATCGCCTTGCGCTGCTCAACGAGGTGGCGGATGGCGGCCGACAGCTCTTCGGCGGTGATGTCTTTCAGCAGGTAGCCGTGTGCCCCGGCTTGCAGCGCATCCCGCGCCAGCCCTTTTTCGATCAGGTTGGTCAGCACAATGATCAGGATCTCCGGCCAGCGCTGGTGGATAATGCGCGTAGCCTCGATACCGTCTACCACCGGCATCTTCAGGTCCAACAGCAGCACATCCGGCTTGACCAGCTCGCACAGCTGGACGGCTTCCTCGCCCGTCACCGCCTCGCCCACCAGGATCAGGTCGCGAGCGGACAGGATGAAAGCGCTCAATCCGCTGCGGATGAGCGCCTGGTCGTCGGCTATGGCAACACGAATCGGCATCTGCATGGCAATCCTTTAAAAATATTTTACCAGACCTTGTACGTAAAACCCCCCTTGACGCATCCGGCCTTGAAAGGTATAACGCTCTGAATGTTTTCAGCGTGAGGTTACCCATGGATATAGAGATGAAGCAGGCTGCGGCGCAACCCACCGGCGACCGTACGCTGGTGATGAAGTTTGGCGGCACGTCGGTCGGCACACCCGGGGCGATGGCGAGGGTGGTGGAGATCGTGCGTGACAGCCGGGCAGCCTGGCCGCGCATCGTCGTGGTGATTTCGGCTCTTTCCGGCGTGACCAACCTGCTGATCGATACGGCGGCGGCAGCCGCGGCCGGCGATGGGCGCGGCGTCTACCCGGCCGAGAACCGCCTGCGCGAGCTGCACAACCTCATCGCCGACGAGCTGATCGGCGACCTGGCCCGGCGGGCGCAGGTCAAGAGCGACGTGGGCCACCTGATCGCCGATTTCAGCAACCTGTGCGGGGCGATCGGCGTACTGGGTGAAGCCACCCCGCGGGCGATGGACGCAGTAGCCGGCCTGGGCGAGCGCATGAGCGTGCGCCTGCTGGCCGCGGCGCTGGAGAGCGGCGGCGTCCCGGCCCAGTTCGTCGAGGCCAGCCAGCTGGTGATCACCGACCGCCAGTATGGCAACGCCCACCCGGATATGGACGCCACCCGCCTGAGCACACGCCAGATCCTCAACCCGCTGCTGGACCACGGGCGGGTACCGGTGGTGACCGGCTTCATCGGCGCTACCCCTGAAGGCGTGATCACCACCCTGGGGCGCGGCGGCAGCGATTACTCGGCCGGGATTCTCGGCGCAGCCCTGCCGGCCGACGACGTGTGGATCTGGACCGACGTGCCGGGCGTGATGAGCGCCGACCCGCGCGCCGTGCCCAACGCTCGCACCATCCCGCAGCTGACCTATCGCGAAGTGGCCGAGCTGGCCTATTACGGCGCGAAGGTGCTGCACCCAAAGACCATCCGCCCGGTGGTGGAAGCCGGGATCGGCTTGCGCATCTGCGACACCTTCCACCCCGAGCATCCCGGCACGCGCCTGGTGGCTGACAACGGTCACGGCGACGGCGAGATCAAGGCGGTGACCGCCATCCGCGGCCAGCGCATGATCACCATCGAAGGGCGCGGTATGCTGGGCGTGCCCGGCATGGCGGCGCGCGCCTTTGCCGCCGTGGCCTCTACCGGCACCAGCGTCCCGCTGATCACCCAGGCTTCATCCGAGCAGTCGATCTGCTTCGCCGTGCCCGGGCAAGCTGCCGAGGGGGTGATCGCGGCCCTGGAGCGGGCCTTCGCACCCGAACTGGCCCAGCGCGATATCGACCGCATCTGGGCCATGCCGGAGGTGACCATCATCACGGTAGTCGGCACGGGGATGATCCACACCCCCGGGATCGCCGGGCGCGTCTTCAGCGCGCTGGGCGACCGGCGGGTGAACGTGATCGCCATCGCCCAGGGGTCTTCGGAGGTGTCGATCTCGCTGGTGGTGGATGCGGCGGATGCCGACCGGGCGATCTGCGCGCTGCACGCGCTGATCGTCGCCGGGGAGTGTGCCTGAGCCATGCGCAGCTACGGACTGGCGCAGTTGAGTGATTTTCTGGGCGACCGGGTGGCCTACCGCAGCCTGCAGCCCTATGACCCGTCGCTGCCGCAGTTGGGCGAGCTGCGCGGTGCATTGGGGCTGGCACCGGGGGTGACGCCGCGCAAAAACGAGCCGGATTACGCCCGTGTGGTAGCGCAGATGCTGCAGGCGGCCCGCCGGCAGGATGGTGGCCCGGCGCTGCAGCGGGTGATCTTCATCGGCGATACACGCCTGCTGGACGCCACCGCGTTCACTAACCTGTGCGCGGCGGGCGGCTGGCCCGGGCTGGCCTTTATTGGCTCCGAGACCGGCGGCGAAGCGCAGGTGACCGTGGAAGCCTCCGGCCCTGGCAGCCGGCTGTACCTGTCGAACCGCTGGGCGGCGCTGGCCGATTTCGACCGCTTCTGCGCCGATCAGGGCCTGCCGGTGGACGAACGCGCCGTGGTGGTGGTGGACCTGGATAAAACCGCCCTGGGGGCGCGCGGCCGCAACGCAGCCGTGATCGACGCCGCCCGGGTGGACGCAGTGCGGCA
>JBJSYW010000098.1:0-5907 GCA_046089985.1 Chloroflexota bacterium | reverse complement strand
CAGCACCAGCCCGGCGATGCCTTCCAGCAGGCCGGTGCCCGGTGCAGCCAATGCCAGCAGCGCCAACATCAGGCCGCCGGCAATCATTACATAAATCATATCCGGGCTGAGCAAAAACTCCATGAGAAACCTCTCTTTGATGAGCGTGCCCGCTCCATAATCATTATACATCGACTTTCAAGCTTGCCAACTGCACACCCGCGCCGCAGCGCCTATTAACCTCTACGCCGGGGGAGCAGAAAAGTTTCGGCGTGGTATGATTAGCGCACACCGCTCTGCAGGAGGCGCGCAAGGCATATGCTCACTCTGGCCCTGGCCCAAATTAACACCCGGCTTGGCGACGTGCCGGCCAATCTTGAAAAGCACCTGGCCCTGGCTGTCGAGGCTCGCCGCTCGGGAGCCGAGCTGGTGGTCTTCCCCGAATTGTCGCTGACCGGCTATGCGCTGCAAGACCTGGCAACCACCGTGGCGCTGCAGCCCACCCGCGAAGACCCGATCTTCCGCCCGCTGTTGGACGCCAGCCGGGACATCGACATGGTGGTTGGTTTCGTCGACGAGGACGCGCGCCACCGCTTCTACATCGCCGGGGCCTACCTGTCGGGCGGGCAGGTGCGCCACGTCCATCACAAGGTCTACCTGCCCACCTACGGGTTATTTGATGAAGGACGCTTCTTCGCCTGGGGCGACGCGATCCAGGCGTTCGACACCCGCTTCGGGCGGATGGGTCTGCTGATCTGCGAGGACTTCTGGCACGCATCGCCGCCCTACCTGCTGTGGCTGGACGGGGCGGATGTGCTGCTGTTCACCTCGGCCTCGCCCGGCCGCGGGTTGAGCGCCGAACCGCGCCTGGAATCGGCGCGCTGGGTGGAACACATCAACCAGGCTTATGCCAGCCTGTTCACATCGTTCGTGGTGCACGCCAACCGGGTCGGTTATGAAGACGGGCTGAATTTCTGGGGCGGATCGACCGTGTTCGACCCCAACGGTGAACTGGTGGCCCAGGCGCCCTACCACCAGGAGGGGCTGACGCTGTCCGAAGTCGACCTGCAGCAGCTGCACCGCACCCGCGCCCGCCTGCCGCTGCTGCGCGACGAGCGCACGGCGCTGGTGATGCGCGAGATGCAGCGCATTGTCGGGTCTTAACCGGCGGCAGGTTCTTCCCCGGGCGCAGCAACGGCGCGCACCCACACAAAAGCCACCGCAAACAGGCACACCAGGTAAACCGGGTACTGGTAGCGCGCTTCCTGGGTGGTGGTGATGGGCAGCATCACCGCCGACTGGATCAACGCCGGGGCGAGATACAGCAGGACTTTTGCCGTGCGCAGCTTCAATGCCAGCAGCACAGTCAAAAAGATCGCCAGGTATAAGTAGAGCGCCGGGCGCCAGACTAACGATTTGCGCGTCCACCACAGGTAGTCAAACAGCGCCTGCTCCAACCGCGGCAGCTGCGTTTCGGTCTCCAATCCATAATCGTTCAGCACAATCCCGACCATCTGCCCCTCCCGCTTGAAGATCCAAAAGGTAGCCAGGTAGCTGCCCTCGGCGGGGGTGATGCGCCAGACCAGCGAACCGCTGCACAGCACATGGCGCAGGTTCACCAGGGGATCGCGCCGCAGCGTGTCGAAGAAAATGCTGCGGATCTGCACCTCATCCTGGAACAGCAGCCCCAGGTTCATGCCGCCGGTGACGGTGGTCGGATCGTGCGTGAAGCAGTCGTACTCCCAGCGGTCTTTGATTGGACGCAGTTGGTTCAGGAAGCGGACCTGCTCCTTGGAGAGCGGCGTGCGAGCCTTGAGGTGTGCGGCAATCTGGTGCACCATGAACATATTCTCCAGGTGCGGGCGGCTGACCACCCCAACGGCGTCATACAGCGGGCCGCGCACGCCCAGCCACAAGCCCAGGCACAGCACGGCCGCCGCGGCGGCGCTGCGCCACTGCCGGCGATAAGCCAGCGCCAGCAGCGCCAGCGCACCCAGCGCCACGGGCAGGCCGTTGTGGCGGTAGAGCATCACCCCGGCGCAGGCCAACCCCAGGGCAAACACAAACCGGCGGCGGCGCAGCGGCGCACCGCCCCGCAGCGCCGCCTGCAGCAGCAGCAGCGACAGCCAGAACACGCACAGGCTGTAGGGGATGTCCTTCCAGATGGTGATCACCAGGCTCAGGTTGACCGGCCAGGCGGCGAACACCCCCGCCAACAGCAGCAGCGCCCCGGCGGGGATCTCGGGCCGCTGGCGCGCCAGCACGGACCAACCCCAGGCAGTCACAAGGGCCAATCCCAGCACCTGCGCCAGGGCAATTGGCGCCGGCGACAGCCACGCGCGGGTCAGCAGCCAGGCGGTGAGCGTGTGGAACACCGGGTGCTGATCGTAATAATCGCCGCTGTTGATCTGGTACCACAGGTCGAACGAATCTTCGCTCATCACCCCGGGCCAGAAGGCCAGCAGGCCCAGCACCCAGATAGCAAGCAGCAGCGCCAGCAGCCCCAGGGCCAGCCGGCGCCGGGCCGGGCGCGGCGGAGCATCGGGCCGGCGTCCACCATCCGCCGCTGGACCGGCGGACGGCCAGGCGACCAGCGCAGCCGAGAGCACCAACAGCCCCACCCCCAGGGCCAGTCCGGCAGCCAGCAGCCAAACCGACCAGGCGGCCCAGCCGAGCAGCCCGGGACGCTGCGCCAAAGGCGCCAGGAACGCCGGCGGCGGCAGCGGAAAGACCAGCGCCAGGCCCACCCCACTCAGCAGCGCGCCCCACAGCCAGCGCTGCAGCTGCGCGGGGGTGTACAGCCGGCGCACGCCGGCCGAGAACAGCTTCAGGAACAGGTTAGCGGTCTTCATAGACTGGCTGGCAGAGATTATAACGTAAGACCTGCGGGCGGCAGCGGCCGGCTGAGAATTTTCGATGGGCGCGCCAGAAAGTGATAAACTCAATCCTGCGGCAGACCCGCCGCCAGCCGCAGTTCCGTCCTGCTTTTGCGAGGCGCTAATGATCGACCTGACCATCAACCCAAGTCTCGCCCGCCAGATCCTGGCCGGCTTCATCCGCTCGGAGATCACCCGCTCGGGTTTCAGCAAGGCGGTTATCGGACTGTCGGGCGGGATCGATTCAGCCGTAGCGTGCTACCTGGCCGCCGAGGCGCTGGGGCCGCAGAACGTGCTGGCGATCCGCATGCCCTACCGCAGCTCATCACCCGAATCGCTGGAGCACGCCCAACTGGTGATCGACGCGCTGGGCGTGCAGAGCCTGACCGTGCCGATCACCGAGATGGTCGAGCCGCTGTTTGAGCGCTTTCCAGATGCATCCAACACCCGGCGCGGCAACGCCATGGCGCGGGCGCGCATGATCGTGCTGTATGACCAATCGGAAGCGTTCCAGGGGCTGGTGGTGGGCACCGGCAACAAGACCGAGATCCTGCTCGGCTACTCGACGCTGTACGGCGATTCGGCTTCGGCGCTCAACCCGGTCGGCGACCTATACAAAACCCAGCTGCGCCAACTGGCGGTGGGGCTGGGTGTGCCGCAGCCGCTGATCGATAAGCCGCCTTCGGCCGACCTGTGGGTGGGGCAAACCGACGAGGGCGAACTGGGCTTCACCTATGAAGAAGTGGACCGCCTGCTGTACCTGCTGGTGGACCAGCGCTACCGGCCCGAGGAGGCCGTGGCGGCAGGGTTCGGGCAAAAGTTTGTCAACGCGGTGGCCGCGCGCATCCAGCGCTTCCAGTTCAAACGCATGCTGCCGCCGATCGCCAAACTGTCCAACCGCACCATCGGCTACGATTTCATCTACCTGAGAGATTGGGGCACCTGATCCAGGCTGCCCGGCTTCGGCCGGCACAGAGCGGATCCCAATCCACCCCCCAACACTGCACAAGGAACCCGTATGTTTTTGCGCGTACCACCATCATTGAAACATCGCAAGTTTACCTACCTGTGGCTGGGCTTAATGATCTCCATCGCCGGCTCGCAGATGCAGCTGGCCGCGATCCACTGGCACATCCGCGAGCTGACCGGCGAGCCGGACCCGCTGGCCCTGGGCGGGATCGGGCTGGCGCGTATCCTGCCGGTGATTGTCTTCTCGCTGATCGGCGGCTCGCTGGCTGACTCGTTTAACCGGCGCACGATCCTGTTTATCACCCAGACCGCCATGGCGCTGACCGCCATCGGGCTGGCCTGGATGACGATCACCCACAGCATTTCGGTGGGGGCAATTTACGCCCTGACCGCCCTGCAGGCGGTGGCGGTGTCGTTCGACGGGCCGGCGCGCCAATCGCTGGTGCCAAACCTGGTGCCGACCAACGACCTGCCCAACGCCTTCAGCATGACGTCGATCGCCTTTAACGCCGGGGCGATCCTCGGCCCGGCGGTGAGTGGGTTCGTGATCGCCGCCGGCGGCCTGCAGATGGTGTACCTGTTCAATGCGGTTTCGTTCGGCGCGGTGATCCTGGCGCTGCTGCTGATCGGCGAGATCCCGCAGTCGCACGCCGCACAGCGCCCCAGCTTCAGCTTCAAGACCATGCTGCCCGATATCCGGGCCGGGATCGAGTTCATCGGCCGCAGCCCGATCATCCTGAGCACGATGCTGCTGGATTTCTTCGCCACGTTCTTCTCATCCGCTAATACCATGATGCCGATCATCGCACGCGACATCTTGCACACCGATGAAGTCGGTTATGGGCTGCTGGCATCGGCCCAGTCGATCGGCTCGGTGAGCGCCGCGCTGGCGATCTCGCAGATGAGCGGGATCCGCCGCCAGGGCCAGGTGTTCCTCAGCTCGGTGGTGGTATTCGGCCTGGCGACCATCGGGCTGGGTTTTTCGACCAATTTCGCGCTGGCGATCGCTTTCCTGGTGCTGATCGGCGCATCCGATTCAGTTTCAACCATCATCCGCAACACGATCCGCCAGCTGGCTACGCCCGATCACATCCGCGGGCGGATGACCAGCATCAACCAGATCTTCTTTATGGGCGGGCCGCAGCTGGGTGAGGTGGAGGCCGGGGTGGTGGCGCAGTTCTTTGGCGTGCCGTTCGCCATCATCAGCGGCGGGCTGGGCTGTATCCTGGCAGTGTTCGCCATCGTGCGGCGCTGGCCCGAGATCGCCGAGTTTGACGGCAGCGAGCGACCGGCCGAGGCCGCCGCCTGACCGGCGGCAGAACGCCCCGGGTCCGGATCATAAAAGCAGCTACAAATCATTAAAGCGCCAATCAAAGCAGGAGGTCAGATCATGAGCAGCAGCCCGTCCCAACCATCCCAGGCATCCAGCCCCGTCCCGCGCCTGACGCGCTACGCCTGGCTTTCGATCGGCGCAGCCGCGCTGACCATCGCCATGAAGTTGGGCGCTTACCGCTTAACCAACTCGGTTTCGCTGCTGTCGGATGCGCTCGAGTCGCTGGTCAACCTGGCGGCGGCTGTCGTGGCGCTGATCGCGCTGACGATCGCCGCCCGCCCGGCTGACGACGAATTCACCTATGGATATTCGAAGGTTGAATTCTTCTCCAGCGGGTTTGAAGGTGGAATGATCCTGCTGGCAGCCGGCAGCATCATCTTCGCCGCCGCCCCGCGCCTGTTCGACCCGCAGCCGCTGGAGCAGGTGGGGCTGGGGCTGGCGGTCTCGGTGGCGGCTTCGCTGGTGAACCTGTGGGTGGCGCGCGTGCTGGCCAAAGCCGGGAAGCGCTATAACTCAATCACGCTGGAAGCCGACGCACACCATTTGATGACCGACGTGATCACCACCGGCGGCGTGATCGGTGGGGTGGCGCTGGTGGGCGTGACCGGCTGGACAATCCTGGACCCGCTGATCGCAATGATCGTCGCTGCGAATATCATCTATACCGGCTTCACGCTGCTGCGCCGCTCGGCCTACGGTCTGATGGATATCTCCCTGCCGGCGGCCGATCTGCAGCAGGTGCAGCAGGTG
>JBJSYW010000097.1:0-9676 GCA_046089985.1 Chloroflexota bacterium | reverse complement strand
ATCGCAAACGCCAGGCAGGTGGGAAAGCCGCATTCCTTGCAGTTGGTCTGCGGCAGCATCTTATAGATTTGGATACCCGATAGCGCCATGGTAATCTCTCCGTTCTTTCGTTTGTGCCAGTAAACGCCGGCCCTAGGCAGGCAGCATCAACTCGGCGATGGCCGCTTTGACGCGCTTGACGCTCTCGGGGTGGCGCAGGACGACGATATCGGCGCCCGATTCGAGCAGGCCGGCAGCGGTCAGCGATTCCCAGTGGATGGCGCGAGCTTCCCAGTCGCCCCAGGCTTCCGGCACGCCTTCGCCAACCTTGGACTCCTTGGTCTTCCAGGCTTCAAAGCCGGGGGTGACCAGCATGGGCAGCTGCATCATCGCGTCGCCCTGCAGGGCGGCCAGGCGCAGGCGCTCCATCACCGAGTAGCCATACTCAAAGCCGTAGCCCAGCGCTCCGGTGGTGGGGTCCATCATCACGCGGTCCATCGGCAGGCCCATGTCGCCGATCAGGATGTTGAGCTGCTTGGACAGGTTGACATCCATCGGGGTGCGGGCGTTGACCAGGTGGCCGTTGGCCATCGCCGTGGCGACGATGGTGCGGTAGTTCTTGTCTTCGCAGATGCCGAGCAGCAGGCGCTCGCCCTTAGTGGCCTCGGCCACCGCCACCAGCAAGGTGTTATCCACTTCGGCCTGCCCGGGGCCGAAGACGGCCAGCGGCAGCCCGCTGGCAGCCAGCACCGCCTTGACGGTCTGCACCGCGCCTTCGGGGGTGGTGGGGCTGCCGGAGGCGTCTACCAGGCTGAGGGTCAGCTGGAGCATTTCTGCCCCGGCGGCTTCGGCGGCTTTGGCCCAGGCGGCGGGGTCTTCCATGGCCGCGCCCCAGGCTTTCAGCAGCAGCGCCGACCAATCTTCCGGCTTGCGGTCGCGGATCTCGACCGCTACCACCGGCTTGCAGGGCATTTCGGCTTCAAAGTGCATGAACGGCAGCGCCGTCTCGCCGCCCACCGTCACGACGCTGGTGCGGGTGCCGCCTTCAGCAGCGGTCGCGCCAATGGTGACTTTGCGGACGGACCCGGGCCATTTATCTTTTGGAATTTCAACGGGCATTGTTTTTTCTCCTTAACCTGTATTGCGCCGGCGGGCTTCCTCGCGGCGCTGGATGAAGGCATCACGCGGCGAAACACGCCGGGCGTGCATACCCAGGTCTTTCAAATCTTCTTCATTTTCAGCCGCCAGGTGGCGCAGGATGTGGCGGTATGCGATGGATGCGGCCGGGTATTCCACCCCGCCGGAATGGTGCATCATGAACAGGATGCGCACGCCCTGGTCGAGCATCAGCTGCGCCGCGGCGGCCAGCGGGATATCGGCCGGGCACTGCGGCACGCCTTCGCGCATCGCCTGGGCGGCGGTCAGTTCACGTGCGCCGGCGTGGTGATACGCCCGCACCAGCTCGTCCTGGCCCACCACGCCCAGGGCATGGCCTTCTTCCGGGTCCAGCACCACCAGCGCTTCGAGAGCGTTTTCCACCAGCAAGCGGGCAACCTGCGCCAGCGGGGTCTCCGGTGGGCAGGTTGCTACGCCAACAGTCATTAAATCTCTAACCAGCATGATCGGTTTTTACTTGTGGGGGCGGCCGCATGCGCATGCGACCGCCCCCGGCAGTCCAATTTAGATCATCGGCTCCAGCATCATCGCCGGGTGATTGTGCTCTTCCAGCCAGGCCATCAGTTCGTCCACGGTCTGGACGCTGTTGCCGTCGGCGATCTTGGAGATCAGGTCCGGGTCGCCTTCGCGGATCGCCACGGCCTGCAGTTCATCGGCCATGCTCTCTTTGAGCACCGAGGACAGCCACACCACGCGCTTGAAGCCGCCGTCGGCGTAGATGAACTTGGGGCTGATCAGGTAGAACTTGCCGACGCCCATCACACCGGGAGTCTGCAGACCGCCGCCGGCGATACCCGCCAGGGTCGAGAAGGTCATGCCGGCGGGGGTCATCACCGTGTCTTCGCGGCTGACCACCATCACGCCGTTGGCCTCGGGGATCAGCATCACGATGCACTCGAAGCAGCCGCAGGCGGTCATCGGGTTTTCCATGATCGAGTACATCGAGACTTCCTCGACCTGCCCGTGCGAGCCGACCTTGGCATACTCGTTGGTGCCGGTCCAGTAGCCCTTGGTCAGGTCGATCAGTTTGCCGAGCTTGATCGGCTGGTTGGGGCCGGTGGGGTTAATGCTGAAGGAGGCCTTGCAGTCCAGCCAGTTGTAAGCGCCGCACAGGCCCAGGCGTTCGGGGCTGACCACGCACACGTGGTTGGGAGCGAAGGACTGGCACAGGGTGCAGGAGTAGAACTCTTCCACCCGGTCGTCGGTCAGGTCGGCCAGACGCTTGTTGCGGAAGTCATAGGCTTCGCGGGCCTTCTGCAGCCATTCCTGGAAGCGAGCGGTGTCGGTATAGACGGTCACCTGGACCTTGTCGACGATGGCGCCGAAGTCGGTCTTGAAGCGGGCGTGCAGGATCTTGCCGAAGTGCTCCAGGCTGAAGCCCTTCTCGGCCGCCATGTTGGAGATGCGGATCCAGGCGATGTCACGCTGGCCGATATGCTGGATGCCCGAAGCGCCGTTGACAAAGTAGTGGATCTGGCGCTCAAGCACCGGCTCAAAGTCCTGCTGCATGGCGCGACCGGCCACGCTGACCACGATGCCCATGTCCATCGAGCCCTGGGCGGGCAGGTCTTCGAAGCTGGGGCCGACGATCTCGACCTTACCATCGACCACCTCGTCCAGCCCGGCCATGTGCAGGTATTCGAAGCAGCGCGATTTCTTGCCGCCGAACTCGATCCGCATATCGGCCTTGCGCACCACTTCGCCTTCGAAAGCCGAGCCGTAGGGCACCGGCACAGGCACGTCCGAGACCTTGACCTTGACGCCGCGCACTTCGATGCACTTCTGCACCAGACGCTCGGCGCGCTCCAGGTCGTCCTTGCCGTCGATTTCGTTGAAGGGCATCGAGACCACGTGCTCATAGCGGGTGACGCCGGTGGGCAGGATCTCGGGGATGACGCTGTCGGCGATGACCGGGAAGCCGTAGTTGATCGCCCCGGCGGCCGCAGCATACTTCAGGTCGTCCACTTCACCCAGGGCCAGCACGAAGGCAAAGACGCGCTCTTTGTTGTACATCAGGATGTCGCGCGCCTGGCCGCCCTTCATACCGCCGAAGGTCAGCGCCGAGCGGGTGGCAAAGCCCAGGGCGTAGATGGCGCTCAGGGTGTCGCGGCCGAACGGCACGGTGTAGGTGTCATAGCCCAGCTCAACGCCCTCTTCGTTCAGCTGGTCGATGATCGAGCGGCCGTTGACGTTGCCGCACAGGAAGGTCAGGATGTTGCGCTTCTGCAGCTCGCGCACGATTTTGACCGCCACTGCGTTCGACTTGGCGCAGCCCACGATGGCCGCGAAGCCGGGCATGCGCCCGTCGACCAGCTGGATGCCCCAAGAGCGCAGCTGGATGTCGTCGATCGGGCCGTTCAGGTGCCCATCGAGCGGATCATCCGAGCCGGGCATCTTGTGCCCGGTGCCGCCGGCCAGGTGGAAGCCAGGCATCGGTTCGGGCTGCAGTTGATAGACGTAGCGGATCGCTTCGATGGTCTCGGCGGCGAACAGGGTGGCCATGCCGCTGTCGAGGGTCTCGCCCAGGTAGGGGGTCCACTTGTTCTGCGAGGGGATGGGGTGCAGCAGGCTGCGGGCGTGCTGCAGCACTTCCACCAGCTGGCCCAGGGTCGAGATCTCACGACCGGTCAGCCCGTTGATGGTGGGCAGGTAGTAGGCGGTGTTCGGGAAGGCGACTTTGCAGTCGACGCCCTTCTCGGCGATCGCCTTATTGAGCATCAGTTCGGCTTCGGTCACCAGGGCGTTGGCGCCGCGGATGGCACGGGTTGCGATATAACGAGACATAGTGGTTTCTCCGGTAAATCAGTCAGCAGCCACACCGTACAGCGCCTGGCGGCGTTCGGAGGCCGGCAGGGCTTCCAGCTCGAGCATGCGGCTGTCGCCGCTGCGCCCAAACTTGGCGGGATCGTAGGCCGGCAGGCCCAGGGCGGCGCGCTTGGCGTCGATGTGTTCCAGGGTGGCCTTGATCATCTCGTCCGGGTCGGCGATGAAGTCCATCTTGCCGCCGTAGAGCTTCTCCCAGCCGGTGTGGATATAGCGCAGCACGATGTCGCTGTCGGACATCTTGTCGGGCATACCGGAGATGGGCGAAGCGCCGCCAAAGATGACGTAGGCGCCGGAGGCTACGCAGTAGGTGCCGATCGCCAGGGCTTTCTCGCTCATCCACTCGGGGGCCAGGCCGACCGCCGGCACCTGGTCGATATCGTCGCCCAGGCCGCCTTCTTCGACGATCTGGGTCAGCACGGTGAGGATGCGGGTGTTGTCGACGCAGGAGCCCATATGCAGCACGGGCGGGATGCCGACCGTCTCGCAGATCTCGCGCAGGCCGGGGCCGACCTTGGTCAGGCCGGCGTCGCCCAGCAGCAGGCCAAGCTTGGCCGAGGCGATTGCGCCGCAGCCGGTCTCAACCACCAGCACGTCCTGCTTAAGCAGTTCCTGGGTCACGTAGGTGTGCAGCCAGTCCTGCTTGGAGCGCGGGTTGTTGCAGCCGACGATGGCGGCGATGCCGCGGATGCGACCGGACATCACGGCGTCATTCAGCGGGCGGAAGGAGGCCCGGTAGGAGCCGCCGAGCATGTAGTTAATGTACTCGTGCGAGAAGCCGGGGATCAGGTCTTCCTTGATCTGCGGGATGTGGGTGGCGCCGCGGTTCTTATAGTTGTCGATGGCGGTCTTGAGGATGTTCTTGGCCACGGTCAGGGCGTGGTGCTCATCGAACTCGATGTGCGTAGCGCCCTTGATCTTGACCTTGGGGGAGGTGGTGATGATCTTGGTGTGGAAGTTGGTGGCCAATTCGACCAACGCCTGCATCACGCACTGCACGTCGACGACCATCGCTTCAACCGCGCCAGTCATGATCGACAGTTCCTGGTGCAGGAAGTTGCCGGCGGCCGGGATGCCCTGGCGCATCAGGATTTCATTGGCGGTGCAGCAGATGCCGGACAGGTTGACGCCCTTGGCGCCGGCGGCGCGGGCGTATTCAATGATCTCGGGGTCTTGCGAGGCAGCCACCACCATCTGGCTAAGGGTCGGCTCGTGACCGTGGACCACCACGTTGACCATGTCGTCCTTCAACACGCCCAGGTTGGCCTGGCCCAGGATGGGGGCCGGGGTGCCGAAGAGGATATCGGAAATATCGGTGGCCATCATCGAGCCGCCCCAACCGTCGGCCATGGCAGTCCTGACGGCATGCACCAGGATATGCTCCGGGTCCTGGTCGTCGCCGATATGCGTGCGGTGCAGCGCTTCGACCACTTCGCGGTCGACGCCGCGCGGCACAACCTTGGTCTGGCGCCAGATCTCCTGGCGCTTCTTGGGCGCGCGCTTGATCGGGACCAGTTCGCCGTTCTGCTGCCCGTACTGCGAAATGTACAGGTCGGCCAGTTCGTTGGCGATCTCGCTGGGCGAGCGGCCTTCGATCTTGATCCCGTTCAGGGTGGCGACGGCACGCAGCTTGGCGATATCGCGCAGGATATAGCCTTCGGCTTCGCCGTTGGCGACGGCCTTCAGGGTGAAGGCCATGTCACGCCCGTGATCGGAGTGGGCGGCGGCCCCGGCGGCGACGGCGCGGATGAAGTTGCGCGCCTGGATGGTGTCGATGTTGGCGCCGCACACACCGGTCTGGCCGTCTTTGG
Organism: Chloroflexota bacterium; assembly: GCA_046089985.1. Classification (GTDB taxonomy): domain Bacteria; phylum Chloroflexota; class Anaerolineae; order Anaerolineales; family UBA4823; genus RBG-16-57-11. The sequence continues at coordinate 3,887 of JBJSYW010000097.1, read as the reverse complement.
TCAGGCGGCAGGGGCCCATGCCGCAGATCTTGCAGCACATGCCGGCCCCACCGATATTGCAGGGGGCCATATCGTCGGCCCGGCTGAAGGCAGTGGAAATGCCCAACTCATCGGCCCGGATCAGCATCTGCTGGGCTGCCGGATCGGAAGTCTTCTCCTCGTAACTCCGCTTCGCTTTTGGCATGGCTTAGTCCTCCATCTTATTTTTAATCACACCGAACCCGGGGCAGTTCCACAGCGGGCGGCCCGAGGTATTGACGTTCTGGGCGAAGCTGACCACCTGGCGGCTGGTCTCAAAGACTTCCGTGTGGCGGAAGAACGAGAGCGCCTTATCGGTCTGCAGATGCGCCGCAATGCCCTGCTCTTCGGGCAGCAGCCATTCGCCCAGGTAACCGGACTGCTCCAGCCGGCGGGCGATATCCGCTTCCGCGACGACTGCGTCGTCGTAGGTTACGTCGACAACGCGGAAAGCGCTGCTGGCATACACATCCTGTACCCCGGGGACTGTCAGGAGGATGCTGCGCACCTCCAGGACATGGTGATCCCCATACAAGGCAGGAGTATTAAAGGTTACCGTTTTGTTCATGCGCTCCTTCCTTACCAGAGAACAACTATTTGGATTTTTTCAATGTTGGCCGGACCGGCCGTCGATTGGCGCTTGGTTAGGGGAGATAAGCGAAGGGCTGCGTACAGCGGTTGGACTCCCCAAATAAAAACGCCTGGCAGAGACAACTTAAAGTTATCCTGGCCAGGCGCCATCTAAAAGATCAGGGGGGATTGGATCAAACCAGTGTCGCTTCATAAGACCTATTCCCAGATATGCCAGCAGTTATAACGTAAGTATATCCGGGGGGCAAGTGACATATATTACTTCTGTAATGGTGATTCTTCCTCCACTTTCGGCAGATTTCATCCGTAATCTCTGCCGGAAGGGTGTTTTCAAATGGTTATGGGACACCGGAAGCGACCACTAACATATCTGATCGGCCAGATCGACAAAATTGATACATCAGTGCAGATAAAACCGGGTGCAGGCAGCCAGCACGCCGGCGTTACTTACGCAGCGAGAGCAGCAGCAAGCTGGCGAAGAGCAGGGCAATGCCCACCCAGGCCGATGGTGCAGGGCGCTCGCCAAGCAAAAAGATGCCCAGCAGGGCCGCGGTGAACGGTTCGGCCAGCGAGAGGGTCACCGCCGAGGCCACCGGAGTGTAGCGCAGACCGGCGGCGAACAGGCTGTAGGCCAGGGTGGTGGCGACCAGGCCCAGGTGCAGGGCCACCAGCAGCCCGCGCGGCTGGAGCAGCCACGCGAGGTCGAGGCTGAACAGCAGCGGAGAGAGCAGCAGCGCGCCCAGGCAGAAGATCAGCGCCAGGGCAGCATCCGGCGGGTGGGTGTCGAGCAGGTTTTTATTGAGCACGGCATAGGCGGCGTAGCAGGCCCCGGCAGCCAGGGCCAGAGCCATGCCTGCCAGGTTGAGCTGCACCTGCCGGCCGGTGGCGACCAGCAAGACGCAGCCCAGCAGGGCCAGGGCGGTGGCGAAGAACCAGCGCCGCGCCGGGCGCTCGCCGCGCAGCAGCCAACCGAACCCGCCGGCCAGCACCGGGGCGCTGCCGATGGCGATCATGGTGCCCATCGCCACCCCGGTGCGGGCCACGCCGGCGAAAAAGGTCAGCTGGTAACCGGCCATGCAGGCGGCCGCCAGCAGGGTGGTCCACACCGGCCAGCGGTGCGGGCCTGCCCGCAGCGAGCCGCGCCCCGCGGCCAGGCCGAGCAGCGCCAGGCCGGCAATCGCCTGGCGCACCGCGCCGATCGACAGGCTGGCCGCGCTGGATGGGGCGAAGGCCTGGGCAGTGCCCGTTGTGCCCCACAGCACCGCCGCCAGCAGGATGAGCAGCGGGCCAGAGGCGCCGCTCACCCGCCAAATCCCTGGTGCAAGTCGGGCGTCAGGCGCATGGCGCCGATGTAGCGCGAGATGAACAGCGGATCCTGGTCCAGGTCAACCTGCTCGGCGCACGCCACTAAGCTTTCGGCCAGCGCGAAGCCGGCGTCGCTTAGGAACATCGCCGCCCCCAGCCCGGCGCCGTTGGCGATCGTCTCGACCTTCTCGGGCGCGACGGTGGGGATCATGCCCAGCTCGATGGCTGAGGCGATATCGATCTGCCCGCCGAAGGAGCCGGTGAGGATCACGCGCTGCAGGTCATCCGGCTGCAGGCCCAGGTGCGCCATCAGGGTGTCGATGGCCGAGCGGATGGCGCCCTTGGCCTTCTGCAGTTCGCGCACGTCCCACTGGTTCAGGCCCAGGCGGCTGCCCGGCTCGAGCAGGATCTTACGCCCGCCGTCCTCGGCGGTGATCAAGTGGTCCTGGAGCACCGGCGGTTGAGGCGAGATGCGCCCAGACGGCTCGATCACGCCGGCCTTACGCAGTTCATGCACCATCTTAAGCAGCCCGGAACCGGTCAGGCCCACCGGGGGCAGGCCGGCGATGGTGGTGAGCTTGAGCCGCCCGTCTTCGATCGCCGCAGAGGTCACCGCCCCGTCGACGGCGCGCGTGCCGCAGGAGATGAACACGCCCTCGAAGGCCGGGCCGGCGGCGGTGGAGGCGACCAGGATGCGCCGCCCATCGGTGACCAGCACTTCGCCGTTGGTGCCCAGGTCGATGCAGACCATCGGGCCGGTGGGGGCGTCGTAGCCGAAGTAGGCCAGGCAGGCCAGCGCGTCAGAACCGACGAAGCCGCAGATCACCGGCGGCAGCGAAACGCGCGCCCCAGCGGGGAAGATCCCGCCGAACAGGCCGGCTGCATCGGGGATGGCGGCGGCGTCCAACGGCTGGAAGGGTTTCGCGGTGAGGGTGTGGACCGGGTAGCGCGCCAGCAGGTGATGCATGGCGACGTTGCCCACCACGGTGGCGCGCTGGACGCGCTGCAGGATGCGGTTGGAGAGCTTGAGCGAGTCGATGGCCTGGTTAATCGAAGCCAGCCCCAGGCGCTGCAGGCGGTCGGCGGTTTCCGGGCTGGATTGGGCCGAGCCCAGGCGCGAGATCACGTCGGCGCCGAAGACGGTCATCTGGTTGAGCGCTGTGCCGCCGGCGCACACTTCGCCGGTGTCGAGCATGGTCAGGAAAGCGGCTACGGTGGTCGAACCGAAGTCGATCGCCAGGCCAAGCGGGCCAGAGGTGGTCTTATAGCGGTGGCTGGCGCGGAAGATCTTGTTCGAGTAGACCACGATCGGGGCCAGGGTGACCCGCGCATCGCCGTGGATGCGCGCCCGGCAGGCCAGGCGGTTGCCAACCTTTAGCTCCCCGGCAGTGAGGTGTTTGCGCTCGATCTCATCCGGCTCAGCCAGCCCGGCTTCAGCCAGCACTTTGCACTTGCCGCAGGTGCCGCGCCCGGCGCAGGGCTGCTCCAGCGGCAGACCGGTGACGGCGATGGCCTCCCCCACCAGGCTGCCTTCGGCGGCTTCGACGGTCTTGACCTGTTCTCCATAAATGACGGTTACGGTTGGCATGCACGGCCCTCTTCTATTGATTTTGACTTGCCCGGAAAACGCGATTCTAGCACATTATTCGCACCGCCAGGATGACCTGAATCACCTGGATCGATCGATCACCCGGGTATGACATTTGTCCTATCCAGGCATGAGTAATATCACTTGGAAGTCACCCCAAACGGTATAAGATGATAATCGGGCGGGCTTGACTTCCCGATCTGTTTTTGTTTAATCGCACAGCATCAATCTTTTTTCTTCCTCCTGGATGCGTCGATCCATGACCCGGCTTTGGTCGCTGACCGCACTGCGACAGTACCACCACCCACGGGAGGGTCATGGGGAGCAAAAAAGCGAAACCGGCCAGGTGATCCGCTTTCATTTGCATTCATCAGCCGTTTTTCAC
>JBJSYW010000096.1:0-21294 GCA_046089985.1 Chloroflexota bacterium | reverse complement strand
TCCCCGCCGCCACACCACCGATGATCACAATTCGTTCAGCCATGCTGCTCCTGGCGGCTTAGCGCCGCGTTGTCGAGGCTCGTTGGTTGTACATCGCCGCCCCGATCGGGGTGACGAACATCGGGTGGGGCGGGGTGAAGGTCTTGACCCCGGTCATCTCTTCCACCACCTCGGCGATGCCCAGCATGCCGGACGTGCCGCCCACCATGTAGATCGTTTTGACCGGGTAATTCTTGATATGGCGGGCCACGATGCTGCCCACCTTCTGCATCACCGGATAGACCAGCGGATAAATCGAAGAACCGCGCGCCGGGTCCACCTTGATCGCCTCGGCCTGGGCGAAGGGCACGTTCAGCGCCCCGGAGATCACCAGCGAGAAGTGCGTCCCGCCGGTCGGTTCGTCGGCGGTGTAGACCACCTTGCCGTTCTCCACCACGGCGATGCCGGTCGTCCCGCCGCCGATATCCACCACCACCCCGTCCTGCACCTGCAGCAGGGCATTGGCCCCGCTGGGTTCGTCGATGAACTCGCTGCACTCCAGCCCGGCTCCCACCAGCACGTTGGCGGTGGCTTTGACCTCCGCCTTCGGCACGCCCGGGGGGTAGGTGGTGGCGGCTGCTTCCAGGGCAAAGCCCAGCTGGTTCTCCAACTCGGCTTTCATTTTTCGCACCAGTTGGATCGCGCCGATAAAGTCGACCACCAGCCCATCACGCACGATCTCGGCGAACTGGTAGCGCCCGGCTAACGGTTGGAAGTGCTCATCCAGCACCACCATCACCGTGTAAGACGTGCCCAGGTCAACCCCCACGTGCACCGGGCCGCGGTAGTCGGGCCGGGCCGGGGCGTGGTTGAAGACCTGATGGGCCTGTTTCAGGATGCTCTCCAGCTGCGGGTTCATGCCTGGCCCAGCCCGGAAATTTCCATCGTGTCGAGTGCGATCATCTTCTCCTCGTTGGTGGGCACCACCACCACACTGGTGGGCCAGCCCGGTTGGCTGATCACCCGCTCCGCCTTGCCGCCCACTGCGGCCAGGTTTTTGCTCTCGTCCAGGCAGATGCCAAAGTATTCCATCTCCTGGCAGATCTGGGCGCGCATGCGTGGGCTGTTTTCGCCGATCCCGGCGGTGAACACCACGCAGTTCAGCCCGCCCATCGCCGCAGCGAACGAGCCGATGTAGTTCTTCGCCATGTAGGCGAACTTCTCGATCGCCAGCTCGCAGCGGTGGTTGCCCTGTTGGGCGTGCTTTTCCACTTCGCGCAGGTCGTTGCTGACCCCAGAGAGGCCCAGCAGGCCGCTCTCGCGATACACCATGCGCTCCACCTGCTCCAGGCTCATCCCCAACTCACGCTGGAAATGGAAGACCAGCCCCGGGTCAATATCGCCGGAGCGGGTGCCCATCATCACCCCGGAGAAGGTGGCGAAGCCGATGGTGCTGTCTACGGCTTTGCCGCCGTCCACGGCGGTCATGGTCACCCCGTTGCCCAGGTGCAGCACCACCATCTTTAGCTCCTCGATCGGGCGCTGCAGAAACTGCGCTGCCTGGCGGCTAACGTAGCGCACCGAGGTGCCGTGGAAACCGTATTTGCGGATCTTGTGTTCCTCGTACAGCCGGTAGGGCAGGGCATACAGGTAGGCCTTGGGCGGCATGGTCTGGTTGAAGGCTGTATCGAAGACCGCCACGTGCGGCACGTTGGGCAGCAGCAGGCGCGCCTCCCGGATGCCGACCAGGTTGGGCGGGTTGTGCAGTGGAGCCAGCGGGACGCACTCCTCCATCTTGCGGATCACATCTTCGTTGATCTGGGTCGAGGCGATGAACAGGTCGGCCCCGTGCACGGCCCGGTGGCCCACGGCCTGGATCTCGTCGATGCTGCGGATCGCCCCGTACTCGGGGTGCAGTAGGCAGGCGATGCAGATCTCGAACGCCCGGTGGTGGTTCGCCACCGGCTCGATCTCGTGGATGGTGTGCTGGTCGGTCTGGTAATCAAAATACGAGCCATCTTCGCCGATCCGGCTGATGATGCCGCGCGCCACCACCCGGCTCACATCGGTGGTGAATAACTGGTACTTGATCGTCGAGCTGCCGCAGTTGATGATCAGGATCATCGTTCCCTACCTTCTCAGATGAGTGCTGAATAGAATCGCACGCTGGCCCAGGCGCGCGCGGCCTGCGTAGCTCGGTTAATATAGGGCGATTTCCCCGACCCTACAATCAAAAAAACGCGGAGGTCTATACACTTTTTGATGATTTCGCGTTCCATTTCGTGGCGAGCGGCGCTCTGCCCGGCGCGAATCGGCCGATTTTTGGGCCGCGCATGCGGCCGCGCGGCGGTTGGGATCCGATTTTGGGCGGTTCTTTCCGATCAAAGTCAGTTGATTTGTGTAGTTAGCGCCGCGATTTGTAAATTGTCGCTGCAACATCCCGCTTATATACTTACGCCACTATGCCAGGCTCCCAAAGCGTTGACCACCCGTTCACCCCGCAGCCGGTCACCAACCGGGTAATCCAGGAGTACGTTCCTGGTCGCCAGGTGACGATTGCGCACATCATCGCCAACCCCGATAAGCCGCTGTGCAAGCGGGTGGGGCTGAGCGAAGCGGACGCCATCGGCATTATGACCGTCACCCCCGGCGAGAGCGTGATCATCGCCGGCGACCTGGCGCTGAAGGCTGCCCAGGTCGAGATCGGCTTCCTGGACCGCTTCAGCGGCACGTTGGTGCTCACCGGGCGCTTGTCCAGCGTGGCGCGCGCTCTGGAGGCTGCCAACAACGGCCTGCACGACGTGCTCGGTTTTTATCCGGCTCCCATCACCCGCACCTGATACACCAATGCTGCTTCAGATTAAGGACCCCGCAGTGACGCTCTCGACCGCATCGCCCAAACCCTGGCGCTTTATGGTGTTTGGCGGCGTGGGCGTGGGCAAGACCACCCTGCTGCGGGTGTTGGAAGGGAAAGACCCCGGCTCGGCCGAGAAATCGCAGATGATTGATTACTCCGGCTGGGGCATCGACATCCCCGGCGAGTACGCCGAGATGCGCCACTATCGCAAGATCCTGGTCACCACTGCGTTCGATGCGCAGCTGGTGCTGGTGGTGCAGGATGCGTCCAGCGATCGGACGACCTTTCCCCCGGATTATTTCAGGTTGTTCCCACAGCCGGTGATCGGCGTGGTTACAAAAGTGGATCATCCCCAGGCGGATTATGAACGAGCGCGCAGCATCCTGGCGGCTGCCGGCGTAACTGGGGAAGTGTTCTGTGTGTCGGCATGGAACGGGTACGGCATCTCTACGCTCAGAGATTTTCTACTAAGCCAGAATTTCTAGAAAAGGAGTAGTGAAATGGGTAAAGAGCAAGGCGAAGCATTGGGTTTGATCGAAACCCGCGGTCTGGTGGCCATGATTGAGGCCGCAGACGCAATGGTCAAGGCTGCAAACGTCACGCTGGTCGGCATGGAAAAGATCGGTTCCGGGCTGGTCACGGTGATGGTGCGCGGCGACGTCGGCGCGGTGAAAGCTGCGACGGATGCCGGCGCTGCGGCGGCCAAGCGTGTTGGCGAAGTGGTCTCCATCCACGTCATCCCGCGCCCGCACACCGATACCGAGAAGCTGCTGCCGATCAAGGCCTAGTGGTCACGGTACCTGTCTATTTCGACCCCAACCGAGTTCCGCACACAGGGCGCGAGCCGCAGCTTGCGCCCCCACGAACAGGAGTGAGATTAAATGGATGAAAAACTTTTGGACGCAATTGTTCAACAGGTGATGGGGAAGGTCGCCGGTAACGGCGCGGCCGCCCCGGCCCCTGCTGCTCCGACGACCGCCTTCCAGCACCCGGGAATGACCGAGTTCGTCGGTACCGCCATCGGCGACACCATCGGCATCGTGATCGCCAATGTGGACCCGCTGGTGCACGAGAAGATGGGCCTGCCGGCCAAGTTCCGCTCGATCGGCATCCTCAGCGACCGCGTTGGGGCCGGCCCGCAGATCCTGGCCGCCGATGAAGCCGTCAAGGCCACCAACACCGAGATCGTCTCGATCCAGCTGCCCCGCGACACCAAGGGCGGCGCCGGTCACGGCTGCCTGATCGTCTTCGGCGCTGAAGAAGTCTCCGACGCCCGCCGCGCGATCGAAGTGGCCCTGAAGGACCTGCCGCGCACCTTTGGCGACGTCTACGGCAATGAAGCCGGCCACATCGAGCTGCAGTACACCGCTCGCGCCAGCTTCGCCTGCGAAAAAGCCTTCGGCGCCCCGCTGGGCCGCGCCTTCGGCCTGACCGTCGGCGCCCCCGCCGGCATCGGTGTGATCATGGTCGATGCGGCGATCAAAGCCGCCGACGTTGATTTCATCGGCTACCTTGGCCCGACCACCGGCCTGTCCTATACCAACGAAGTCGTGGGCACCTTCAGCGGCGACGCCGGCGCAGTGCGCCAGGCGATCCTGACGGCCCGCGAGGTCGGCTGCCGGCTCCTGGGTTCCTTGGGCGAGTTCCCGAAGAGCATGGGCGTCCCCTATATCTAGGCTGCATCGATCCTACCCAGGAGGTTAGCACCAATGGCAAAACGACAAAAGAGATTTGAGGTTTTGGACGCTCGTGACGTCAACAAGGACGGCTTCGTCACCGAGTGGGCTGACGTGGGCCTGATCGCCATGGGCAGCCCGAACGATCCGCAACCCTCCGTAAAGGTTGAAAACGGCGCCATCGTTGAGATGGACGGCAAGAAGCGCGCCGATTTCGACTTCAATGACATGTTCATCGCCAACTACTCGATCAACGCTGCGGTGGCCGAAGAGATGATGGCTTTACCGTGCGTTGAGATCGCCCGCAAGATCGTTGACATCAACGTGCCGCGCGCCGAAGTGGCCAAGATCTTCTCCGGCCTGACCCCGGCCAAGATCGCCGCCGTCGTCGACGAACTGAACGTGGTTGAGATGATGATGGGCATCCAGAAGATGCGCGCCCGCCGCACCCCCGGCAACCAGGCGCACGTCACCAACCTGCAGGACAACCCGGTCCTGATGGCCGCCGACGCCGCCGAAGCCACCTTCTACGGCTTTGACGAAATCGAGACCACCGTGGGCGTGTTCAACTACGGCCCGTTCAACGCTCTGTCGCTGCTGATCGGTGGCCAGGTTGGCCGCCCCGGTGCGCTGAGCCAGGACGCCCTGGAAGAAGCCACCGAGCTGCAGCTGGGCATGCGCGGTCTGACCGCTTACGCCGAAACCGTCTCGGTCTACGGCACCGAGCGGGTCTTCGTCGATGGCGACGACACCCCGTGGTCCAAGTCCTTCCTGGCCTCGGCCTACGCTTCCCGCGGTCTGAAGATGCGCTACACCTCCGGCACCGGCTCTGAGGTTCAGATGGCCTATGCCGAAGGCAAGTCGATGCTGTACCTGGAAATCCGCTGCATCATGATCACCAAGGGCGCCGGCGTCCAGGGTCTGCAGAACGGCTCGATCAGCTGCATCGGCGTGCCCGGCGGCGTGCCCGGCGGCATCCGCGCCGTGTTGGCCGAAAACCTGGTCACCACCTGCATGGATCTGGAAGTAGCCTCCGGCAACGACCAGACCTTCTCGCACTCGCCGTTCCGCCGCACTGCCCGCCTGATGGGCCAGTTCCTGCCCGGCACTGACTTCATCTTCTCCGGCTACAGCGCGGTCCCGAACTACGACAACATGTTCGCCGGCTCGAACTTCGACTCGGACGATTACGACGACTTCCTGATGCTGCAGCGCGACCTGAAGGTCGATGGCGGTCTGCGCCCGGTGCGGGAAGAAGATGTGATCAAGGTGCGCAACAAAGCCGCCAAGGCTCTGCAGGGCGTCTACGAAGAGTTGGGCCTGCCGCGCATCACCGACGAAGAAGTGGAAGCTGCCACCTATGCTCATGGTAGTAAAGACATGCCCGCCCGCGACAAAGTCCAGGACACCAAGGCCGCCCAGGAAATGATGAAGCGCGGCGTCACCGGTGTGGACGTGGTCAAGGCGCTGGCTCGCCGCGGCTTCACCGATGTGGCCAATGCGGTCTTGAACATCCAGAAGCAGCGCGTATCGGGTGACTACCTGCACACCTCTGCCATCCTGGACAAGGACTTCAACGTCGTGGCTGCCGTAAATGACCTGAATGACTACCAGGGCCCCGGCACTGGCTATCGCCTGCAAGGCGAGCGCTGGAAACAGCTGGCCGATATCCGGCACGCAATGCGGCCCGAGGATATTTAAGGAGAGACAACCATGGCACAAATCACTGAAGCAATGGTCCGTGAAGTCGTCAAGGAGATCCTGGCGCAGGTCGTTGCCGCCGCTCCCGCCGAAGCCGCGGCTCCCGCCCCGGCTGCTGCCGCCGTCTCTTACGCCGTGGAAGACATGACCCTGCGCGAAGTCGGCGAAGCCAAGATCGGCTCGTCGCCCACCGAAGTGGTCATCGCCCTGGCCCCGGCCTTCGGCGATAAGCTGAAGAAGCGCACCATCACCGGTGTGCCGCACGCCGTGGTGCTGCGTGAGATCATGGCCGGCATCGAAGAAGAAGGCATGAAGGCCCGCATCATTCGCGTCACCCACACTTCCGACGTGGCCTTCATTGGTAAGCGCGGCGCCGAGCTGAGCGGCTCGGGCATCGCCATCGGTATCCAGTCGCGCGGCACCACCGTGATCCACCAGCGCGATCTGTTCCCGCTGCAGAACCTGGAACTGTTCCCCCAGGCCCCGGTCATTACCCTCGAGACCTACCGCAACATCGGCCGCAATGCGGCCCGCTATGCCAAGGGTGATACTCCGGCCCCGGTGTCTCAGTTCAACGATCAGATGGCTCGCCCGAAGTACCAGGCCATCGCCGCCGTCTTCCACATCCGCGAGACCGAGTTCGTGGACGTCAACAAGAAGCCGGTTGACCTGGAAGTCCGCTTCAGCTAGGCCAAAGGAGAGGTAGCATGTCCCAACAAGATATGATCGCTGCAATCGTGCGCGAAGTTCTGGCTGAGCTGAACGGCGGTAAGCCCGCCCCGGCGGTGGTTTCCTCCAACGGCTCCAAGCTGAACTACAAGACCGATTACCCGCTGTCCAAGAAACGCCCCGACCTGGTCAAGACCTCCAGCGGCAAGACCCTGGAAGATATCACCCTCGACGCGGTCGTAACCGGCGCGATCAAGGCCGACGAAATCCGCATCACCCCCCAGACCCTGGAATACCAGGCCCAGATCGCGGAGAGCATCAGCCGCCCGCAGCTGGCGCGTAATATGCGCCGCGCCGGCGAGCTGACCCAGGTTCCTGACGAGCGCGTGCTCGAGATCTACAACGCGCTGCGCCCGAACCGCTGCACCAAGGCCCAGCTGCTGGCGATCGCCGACGAGCTGGAAAACAAATACAACGCAAAAGTTTGCGCCAACCACGTGCGCGAAGCCGCCAGCGTCTACGAGGCGCGCGGCGTGCTGCGCAAAGAGTAGTACCAGTGGCTGAGGTACAGCAGCGGCAGGCTTGCCCGCCGCTGCTGTACCCGGCGCTGATCTGCCAGCAAGGGATGCACTCGTGACGATCACCATTGCAGGAATCGATGTTGGCAACTCCACCACCGAGGTGGCGATTGCCCGGATCACCAATCTCCAGAACCCGCCCCGCTTCCTGGGCATCAGCCGGGTTTCAACCACCGGCATCAAAGGCACCCTGAGCAACCTGCCGGGCATCCGCATGGCGCTGCAGGCTGCAGTTGAGGAGGCCGGGCTGGCGGTTGCCGATTTGAACCTGGTGCTGCTGAACGAAGCCACCCCGGTAATCGGCGATATCGCCATGGAGACCATCACCGAAACGATCATCACCGAATCGACCATGATCGGCCACAACCCCGGTTCGCCCGGTGGGGTGGGCATTGGGGTGGGCAAGACCACCCACATCAAGAACCTGCTCTCCGTCAGCCGCGGCGAGCCGGTGATCGTGGTCATCCCCCGCGCATATGACTTTGAAGTGGCTGCCGCCATGTTGAACCGGGCGCTGGAAGCCGGGATCAACATCCAGGGCGGCATTGTGCAATCCGACGACGGCGTGCTGATCGCCAACCGCCTGCCCAAGGTGCTGCCCTTCGTCGATGAAGTGCTGTTGATCGATCACGTCCCGCTCAACATGCTGGCCTCGGTCGAGGTGGGCGGCAGCGGGCAGGTCATCCGCCAGCTCTCCAACCCGTATGGCATCGCCACCCTGTTCGGGCTGACCCCGCAGGAAACCGCGATGGTCATCCCGATCGCCAAGGCGCTGATTGGGCTGCGTTCGGCGGTGGTCATCCGCACCCCCGCCGGCGAAGTGCAGACCCGCCGCATCCCCGCCGGCAGCCTGAAGCTGATCGGCGAACTGCGCACCGAGGTGGTGATGATGGATCAGGGCGCGGACGCGATCATGGACGCCCTCAGCCACGTCGGCAGCCTGCGCAACGTCGAAGGCGAGTCGGGCACCAATGTGGGCGGTATGGTGCAGCGCGTGCGCCAGACGATGAGCGACGTGACCGAAAAACCGATCGACGAGGTCAAAATCCGCGACATCCTGGCGGTCGACTGCCTGGTGCCGCAGCAGGTCTCCGGCGGCCTGGCGCAGGAATTCTCGATGGAAAACGCCGTCGGCCTGGCGGCGATGGTCAATACCGACCAGCTGCTGATGGAGCGGCTGGCGCGCGCCCTGCAGCAGGAGATCGGCGTGCCGGTCGAACTGGGCGGGGTGGAGGCCAACAATGCCATCCTGGGCACCCTGACCACCCCCGGCATCGACGTGCCGCTGGCGATCCTGGACCTGGGGGCCGGCTCGACCGACGCGGCCCTGCTGGACAAGAACCGCCAGGTCCGGAGCATCCACCTGGCTGGGGCCGGCAACATGGTCACCCTGCTGATCCAGCGTGAGCTGGACCTGCCCCCCGAATCCAGCTCCGAGGTAGCCGAGCAGATCAAGCGCTACCCGCTGGCTAAGGTCGAGAGCCTGTACCACATCCGCAACGAAGACAACACCGTGCGCTTCTTCAAAGAGCCGCTCGATCCGCGCCTGTTCGGCCGCGTGGCGCTGGTGACCGAGACCGGCCTGACTCCGGTGCCCACCAGCCACACGGTGGACCGCATCCGTGAGGTGCGCCGCGAGGCCAAGCGCAAGGTCTTCCTGCGCAATGCGCTGCGTGCCCTGCAGACGGTGGCCCCGCTGGGCAACATCCGCAACATCGATTTTGTGGCGGTGGTGGGCGGCTCCGGGTTAGATTTTGAGCTGTCGCAGATGCTGATGAACAAACTGGCCGAGTTCGGCACCGTGATCGGCACCGCCAACATCCAGGGCTGCCTGGGGCCGGTGAACGCGGTGGCTACCGGGCTGGTGCTGGGCTACCTGGAGCGCCAGAAGGGCGGTAAGCCGGCATGAGCGTGGACCCCGATCGCCCGTGCATTCACGTCTGCCTGCTGCCCGGCGCTGACCCGGCGTTGTATCGCTGGGTCGAAATCGGGGCTGAAGAAGAGGGGCTGCCCACCCGCCTGGTCACCAGCGAAGGGGCCGACCTGGCTGCCCAGGCGTTTCACGCCGCCCAGAGCAGCCGCCTGAGCATCGGCGTGGCCATTTCGCCCCAGGCCGTAGCGCTGCACGAACAGCATATGCCGGTCGAGCGCCCGGTGCTGACCTTTACATTTGCGGACAATGCTGCGTTCCTGTGTCGCACGATGGGCGCCAACGCCGCTCGGATGGTGGTCCACCATCCGTTGATGATCGACCTGGACCCTGCTCCCCCGGTCCCCTTCCGTAAGCCGGCTGCTGCCCCTGCTCGCCCAGATGGCGCAGGCGCAGCGCAGGCGGTGGAACTGGAGTTCGACCCTGCACAACTGTCGCAGATCGTTTCGGTGGTTGTGCGCAAAATGCTAGAGCGAGGTGTGTGATGCAAAAAGCACTCGGGTTAATTGAAACCATTGGCCTGGTCACCGCGATTGAAGCAGCCGATGCGGCTGTCAAGGCGGCTAATGTCGTCCTGTTGGGCTATGAGAACACCAAGGGCGGCGGCAAGATCACGATCAAGCTGGTCGGCGATGTCGGCGCAGTCCAGGCGGGGGTAGCCGCCGGTGTTGCCGCAGCGCTGCGCATCGGCAAGGTCTACGGTCAGCGGGTGATCCCGCGCCCGCACGAAGAGATTGACGCTCTGATCCGCCAGGTGGACCGCGGCCGGGTTAAGGAAACCCCCGCTCCGGCAGCGCCTGCCGCGGCGCCGCAGGCGCCGGTGGCTGCAGCCGCGGTTGAGCCTGCCGCGGCCGTCCCGGCTGAGGCGGTTCCAGACGGCGCGCCGGCCCCCGCCGAAGAGAAGCGCTGCATCGCCATCACCAAGGCCGGCGCGCGCTGCACCCTGCCCGCCCGCCCCGGATCGCAGTACTGCACCTTCCACCGCAAGCTCGACCAGGCGGCCGGCTAAGGGCTGAAGCATGGAGGTCAGCATGGATCAAATCGCTGCCGCTTCCAATGGGCGGACGATCAACGTAGAAGGGTTGTCGAAAGAAGTCCTGCGCCGCCTGGGTGAGATCGTGGCCCAGGCCGAGGCCGGCCCGCAGCCGGTGCAGCACGACGGGTTTTATGAGATGCCCATTCCGATTGGCATCTCCGTCCGCCACGTGCACCTGTGCCCGGAGCATGTCGCCATCCTGTTTGGAGAAGGCCACAACCTGAGTAGTTACCAGGAGTTGTACCAGAAGGGCTATTATGCCGCCCGCGAGCATGTCATGGTGGTGGGGCGCAAACGCTGCATCGAAGCGGTGCGCGTGCTTGGCCCGACCCGCCCTTACTCGCAGGTGGAACTGGCCCAGACCGACGCCCTGGTGTTGGGCCTGAAACTACCGATTGCTACCGACGGGGCCGACCCGGCCAGCGCGCCGATCACCCTGGTTGGCCCGGAGGGCGCCGTGACCCTGCCTGGCAAGGGCAAGGGCGGGGCGTTCATCGCCCGCCGCCACATGCATATGAGCGACATCACCGCCCGCAAGCTGGGCGTCAAGGATCGCGAGCTGCTCGATCTGCACATCGATGGGCCGCGCCCCACCACGCTGCACGGCATCCTGGTTCGCATCCAGGCCGGCTGGCGCGACGAGGTGCACCTTGACACCGATGAAGGCAACGCGGTGGGTATTCGCAGCGGCCAGACCGGCACGCTGATGATCCCGGTCAGGGCATAGGAGCGCAAATGGATCAGGCTCAGATTGATCAGCTCGTCCAACAGGTGCTTGACCGGCTGCTGCAGCGTATGATCGCCGCCGCCCCCCGGCGCAGCGTGCTGATGCTGTTCTCCGGCGCAGGCACGGGGTATGTGGTTGGCATGCAGGCCATCCAGTGGCTGGCGCAGGCCGGCTACCCGCTGACCGTGGTGATGACTGCTTCGGCTCGCCATGTGATTGGCGAAGATAACGTGCGCAAGGCCGGCGCGCAGCGCTTGCTGGCCGAGGGCGAGTGGGCCAACAGCCCCAAGCTGGTGGCCGAGACCGAAGTGGTGCTGATGCCCACCCTGTCGATGAACACAGCCGCCCACCTGGCCCTGGGTATGATGGACTCGCTGATCGCCACCCTGGCGTTGGGCGCCCTGCTGGGCGGCAAGCCGGTGCTGGCGGTGTGCGACGGCGCTAACCCTTACGGCCCCGGCGGGCGGGTGTTTGGCCCGTCGAACGACGCTGCCCCGCTGCTGCGCGCCCGCCTGGCCGAAAACCTGGCCACCCTGGCAAGCTATGGCATGCAGATGGTGGGCAACGACGCCTTTCTGCCCGGCCTGGCCCGACTGCTGTACCTGGGCAGCACCCCGACCGCGCCAGCCCCGGCGGCTGCGCCGCACAAACCGGTCTATTCTGCCGGCCCGGTCACCATGCTGACCCACGCCGATATGACCGCCTTCCCGACCGGCGCTACCGTGCGCTTGGCGCGCGGCGCCCGCCTGACCCCGTTGGCCCAGGAAGCGGTCTTTCGCCAGGAATTGACCCTGGTGTATGAATGAGATGAGGTGAATCATGATACTGGCACAGGTGATCGGTAACGTTGTCGCGACCCGCAAAGAAGACGGCCTGGTAGGCTTCAAGCTGCTGTTGGTGCAGGCCATCGAGCCGGCGACAGACGCCCGCAGCGGGCATCAATTCATCGCCGTCGACACGCTGGGCGCAGGTATCACCGACCGCGTGCTGGTGGTGAGCGGCACCGGCGCGCGCATTATCAGCGAAATGCACCGCAACGCCCCGATCGACGCCGCTATCGTCGGCATCGTCGATACCGTGGATGTGATGGCATGAAAGCAGGCATCTATACCCGCGGCGGCGACGCCGGGCAGACCTCGCTGTTGGGCGGGCTGCGGGTTGACAAAGACGACCCGCGGGTCGAGGCCTATGGCACGCTGGACGAAACCACCTGTGCGATGGGCCTGGCGCGCGCTACCAGCCGCTACGATGACCTGTGCCGCCTGATCATCGACCTGCAGGGTGATATGATCCCGGTCATGTCGGAGATCGCCACCCTGCCCGGGACGATGCTCAAGAGTGGCCCGCCGCCCCAGGTGTCCCCGGCCCAGGTAGAACGCCTGGAGCGTTTCATTGACCAATACAACGCCGAGTGGATCCAGAGCCGGCAGTTCACCCGCCCCGGCGGCTCCCCCGCCTCAGCCGCCCTGGATATGGCCCGCTCCACCTGCCGGCGAGCGGAGCGCCGCCTGATCACCCTGGGCCGCAGCGAGCCGGTCAACCCGGAGCTGTTCAAATACCTGAACCGGCTCTCCGACCTGCTGTACGTGCTGGCTCGCATCGACGAGCAGCGCACCGTTATCGACGCCATTACCCGCCAGCTCGCCGCGCAGCCGGCTGCAGAGCAAGCCGGTGAGCCTGCTTCTATAAAAGGAGAAAATCTCATGCTGCTGTCTTCGATTGAATGTGACCGCATGATGTTGGCCGGCATCCACAAAGCCGAAGCGTTGGGCGTGCCGATGGTGTTGAGCATCGTCGATCAAAATGGGGATGTGATCCAGACCCGCCGCATGGACAATGCCCTGGTGGTCAGCATCACCCTGGCGCCCAATAAAGCCTACACGGCTGCAGCCGTGCGCATGCCCACCGAAGCGTTGAACCAACTGACCCAGCCCGGTCAGCCGCTGTTTGACCTGCAAGCCAACCTGCCGCGCATCACCCCGGTGGGCGGCGGCCTGCCGCTGTGCGGCAAGGACGGGCAGCTGGTCGGCGCGGTGGGGGTCAGCGGGGGTTCGGTCGAGCAGGATATTGCCGTCGCCCAGGCGATGCTGGCTGTTTTCTAAAAATACGCAGGAGTTAATCATGGCCGCTCAAATCCAAGAACAGGAAATCGAAACCATCATCCGCCAGGTGCTGCAGGATATCAAGCTGGGCACAAGCCCGCTGCCCAAAGCCGCCCTGTACCGGGGCGTGTTCCCCACCGTTGAAGAGACCGTGGCTGCCGCCCAGGCCGCCTTCGCCAAATACCGCCGCGTCAGCCTGAACCAGCGCAAGGCGATCATCCAATCGATGCGCGAGGCTGCCATCGAAAACGCTCAGAAGCTGGCCCAGATGGCCGTTGACGAGACCCACATGGGGCGCGTCTCTGACAAGGTGCTCAAGAACCTGCTGGTGGCCGAAAAGACCCCCGGGGTCGAGATCCTGCCCAACGACGCTTACGTCGGCGATGACGGGCTGACCCTGGAAGAGTGCGCCCCGTTCGGGCTGATCCTGGCGATCACCCCGGTCACCAACCCGACTGCCACGGTGATTAACAATGCCATCAGCATGCTGGCGGCGGGCAACGTGGTGATCTTCGCCCCGCACCCGCAGAGCCAGAACACCTCACTGGCGGCGATGGACATCCTGAACGAGGCCATTGAAGCTGCCGGCGGCCCGTCCAACCTGTTGGTGGCAGTGCAGGAAGCCACGATTGAGGTGGCGCAGCAGTTGATGCAGCACCCCAAGATCAACCTGCTGGTGGTCACCGGCGGCCCGGCGGTGGTCGACACGGCCCTGCGCTCCGGCAAGCGCGCCATCGGCGCGGCGGCCGGCAACCCACCGGTGCTGGTGGACGATACCGCCGACCCGGTGAAGGCTGCCCGTGAGATCATCCTGGGCCACTCGTTTGACAACAACATGCCCTGCGTGACCGAGAAGGAAGTCATCGTCACCGCCGGCATCGCTTCGGCGCTGATGAAGGCTTTCAAGGCCGCCCCGAATGCCGTGGTGCTCGATCCCGCCCGCCTGCCCGAGTTGGAGGCGCTGGTGCTGAACGAGAAGCACAGCGGCCCGAACCGCAAATACGTGGGCCAGAACGCCAATGTGATCCTGCGCCAGCTGGGCATCGAGGCCGGCGACGAGATGCGCGCCATTATCGTTGAAGTGGACAAGAACCACCCCTTCGTGCGCCTGGAAATGATGATGCCGGTGCTGGGTGTGGTGCGGGTGGGCGATTTCGAGGAAGCCGTCGAGGTGGCGGTGGAAGTTGAAGAAGGCCTGCGCCACTCGGCTATGATCCACTCCAGCAACATCTACCACATGAGCGAGTTCGGCAAGGCGATCAACACCAGCGTGTTCGTGAAGAACGCCCCTTCCTATGCCGGGCTGGGCTTTGGCGGTGAAGGCCACACCAGCTTCACCATCGCCGGGCGCACCGGTGAGGGCATGACCACCGCTCGCACCTTCACCCGCATCCGCCGCTGCTCGCTGGTCGGCGCGTTCTCAGCGGTCTAATCCCGGGGCAGGGGACCGGTTCCCCTGCCGTTCAACTTGATCGGTAGCGCTGCTCCGAAAGGAGATTGTGGTGAACCAGGAACAGATTGTTGCTGCAGTCAAAAAGGCCGGTGTGACCGGCGCCGGCGGCGCCGGTTTCCCCAGCTATGTCAAGCTCCAGGCCCGGGCCGAGTACGTGATCGCCAACGGGGCCGAGTGCGAACCGCTGACCCATGTCGATAAGGAGCTGCTGATCCACCACGCTCCTGAGGTGATTTCCGGCCTGCGGGCGGCCATGCAGTCCACCGGCGCCACGAAGGGCATTTTGGGCGTCAAGGGCAAATACAAAGACATCGTCGCTCACCTGCGGCGCGAGATCGGCAGCGATCCCAGCCTGAGCGTGGCCGAGTTGGGCAACTTCTACCCTGCCGGCGATGAGCAGGTGCTGGTTTACGATGTGACCGGGCGGGTGGTGCCGGAAGGCGGCATCCCGCTCAACGTGGGCTGCGTGGTGCAGAACATCGAGACCCTGTACAACATCCACTATGCTCTGCAAGATCGCCCGGTGACGATGAAGTACATTACCGTCATCGGCGCGGTGCGCCGCCCGCTGACCGTCTGCGTGCCGATCGGCATCCCGCTGCGCAAAGTGCTCGATCTGGCAGGCGGCGCTACCACCCCCGACCCGGTGATCCTGGACGGTGGGGCGATGATGGGCGATGTGCTGGGCAGCCTGGAAAGCCCGGTCACAAAGCGCAGCAAAATGCTGCTGGTGCTGCCCCACGACCACCAGTTGAGCGTCAAGCGCCGCACCACTCGCGAGACCTTCGACCGCGAAGCCATCTCGTCCTGCGACCAGTGCTACATGTGCACCGACTACTGCCCGCGCCACGCCCAGGGGCACGCCATTCAGCCGCATAAGCTGATCCTGCTGCTGGCCTCCGGCCTGCCGCTCACCGATGCGCAAATGCAGATCGCCCTGCTGTGCTGCGAGTGCCGCACCTGCAACTACGCCTGCCCGGTGCATCTCTCGCCCGGCGATATCGCCTTGAACGTCAAGCGCGACCTGCTCAAGGCGGGGCTGAAGAACCCCTATCACCGCCAGACCGAAGCCAACCCGTATCGCGATTTCCGCCGCGTCCCGATGACCCGCCTGGTCAACCGCCTGGGGCTGGCCAAATTTGACCTGCCCGCCCCGCTTATGCCTTCGGCAGCGGTGTACCGGCGGATCAAGCTGATGCTGCGCCAGCATGTCGGCGCGCCGGCCCTGCCGGTCGTCGCGCTGGGTCAGGCGGTGAGCGCCGGTCAACTGGTGGCAGACATCCCCGCCGGCGCGATGGGCGCTCCGCTGCACGCCAGCATCTCCGGCACAGTGACCGAAATTAACTCTGATTCGATCGTGATCGAGGCGAGATAAGATGTTACCTACCAATGAGAACCCCCGCATGTCCTCCGTCAAAAAGGCCATTGGCCTGATTGAGCTGCGCAGCATCGCCCGCGGTATGCTCACCACCGACGCCATGCTCAAGGCTGCCGATGTTGAACTGCTGCGT
The DNA here is from genome assembly GCA_046089985.1 of Chloroflexota bacterium. Taxonomy (GTDB): domain Bacteria; phylum Chloroflexota; class Anaerolineae; order Anaerolineales; family UBA4823; genus RBG-16-57-11. The sequence goes on along the minus strand of JBJSYW010000096.1, from coordinate 5,075 downwards.
GCGCACGTCGTATGCCCCGGCAAGTACATCATCCTGGTGGCTGGGACGATCAGCCATGTCACCAGCGCCATCAATCACGGTCAGACCATCGCCCCGGAAGTGGTCGTCGATCACTTTATCCTGCCCAACGTCCATCCCAGCGTCTTCCCAGCCCTGACCGCCACCACCGAGGTCGACCACGTCAAGGCGATCGGCATCATCGAGACCTTCACCCTGTCGGCAGCGATCGTCGCCGCTGATACCGCCGTCAAGGCCGCCCCGGTGCAGCTGATCGAGATCCGCCTGCCCTTTGCGATGGGCGGCAAAGCCTTCACGCTGGTCACGGGTGAGATCAGTTCGGTACGCAGCGCGGTCAACAATGCCGTCAACCAGCTCAAGGATGAAGGCGTGATCGACTCCTTCGCCGTCATCCCCGCGCCGCATAAAGACCTGATCGAGAAACTGCTCTAAGCCGCTATGGACGCCAGCCTCCTGGAACAGGTTGTTGCCTACACGGTCGATGAAGTTAGCATCAAGAACTTCTACGAGTTTCGCGTGCCCCCCACCAGCGTGGTGGGGGACGGGATCTCGTCTCGCCTGGGGCAGTACCTGCAGCAGCTGGGCGTGCGCTCGGCCCTGATCGTCACCGATGCGGTGATTGTGCGCCTGGGGCTGCTGGCCCCGATGCTGCGCTCGCTGGAGCGCGCCGGGGTGGCGCACCAGATCTTCGACGATGTCACCCCCGACCCGACCAGCGCCGTGGTGCAGGCCGGTATCGACGCGCTGCACCGGTCGGGCTGCCAGGCGGTGTTGACCATCGGCGGCGGCTCGGCCATCGATGCCGGCAAGGCGGTGGCTGTCTTCGCCGCCAACCCGCGCCCGTTTGACCTGGCGATCACCCCCGAAACCGCCCTGCAGCCGCGCCTGCCGCTGGTGGCGGTGCCCACCACTGCCGGCACCGGCTCGGAAGTGACCATGGTCAGCGTGATCACCGATCAGCCCAGCCACCGCAAGCTGCCGCATACCCACCCGCTGTTCATCCCCGATGTGGCCCTGATCGACCCGTGCCTGACGTTGGGCATCCCACCGGCGATCACCGCCGCTACCGGCATCGACGTGCTGACCCACGCGGTCGAGTCGTTCCTGGCGCGCGGCGTTTGCACGCTGGGGCGGGCGCTGTCGTATAACGCCATCCAGCTGGTCAGCGCCAACCTGCGCCGGGCAGTCGGTGATGGCGGGCACCTCGAATCGCGTCACCGCATGGCTACTGCATCGTATATGGCTGGGATGGCCTTCTCCAATGCCGGCCTGGGCCTGTGCCATGCGATGGCCCACCAGTTGGGGGCGCGCTACAACCTGCCGCACGGCCTGGCGAACGGCCTGCTGCTGCCCGAGGTGATGCGCTTCAATATGCTGGTGCGCCAGGAGCGCCTGGTCGAGATCGCGCACGCCTTCAACCAGCAGGTCGACAACCTGCCGCCGCGCGAGGCCGCCCTGCGCAGCATCGACGCAGTGCGCCTGTTGATCGAAGAGATCGGCCTGCCCACCCGGTTGAGCCAGGTGGGTGTGCGTGAGATCGATTTTGTCGATATGGCCCGCCAGGTGCTGGAAGACCCCACCCTGCAGAACAACCCGCGCACCGCCGCCGCAGAGGACATCGTGCGCGTGTTCCAGGGCAGCTTCTGAGCGTGCATATGAACCAGGTCCACCTGCTCACCCCGGCGCAGGCGCTCGCCTACATCCAATCGCACTGCGAGTATTTCCCCGCCGGCGCGCAATTGGAAGCCAGTGAGATCGCCAGCGATCTGCACAGCGTGGAAGGATACGTCAACAACATCCTACGCATCCGCGATTCCCACACCGGGCGCTCGCTGATCTATAAGCAGATGAGCCTGGGCGTCAAGGGCATCGAGCTGACCGATCCCGGGCAGGCGCTGTCGCTGGACCGCTTGAAGGTCGAGGTGGGGGCGTTCAAGCTGTGGGACGCCATCTGCCCCGGCTGCGTGCCGCAGGTGTACGCCTGGGACGAAGCCCGTTCGATCCTGCTGATGGAAGACCTGGCGCAGATGAAGTTGGCCCGCTTTGAGCTGGCGCGCCGCAAGCAGTTTCCGCACTTTGCGAGCCAGGTGGGCGAGTTCCTGGGCCGCAGCGCTTTCTACACTTCTGATCTGTACCTTGAGCCGCTGGAGAAGAAGGCCCTGGTGCAGGCCTTTGCCAACCCGCGCCAGCGGGTTTTGCTCGAACGGCTGATCTTTGACCGCCTGCTGCTGCGCCCGCCGGACGACCCGCTCAACCCGTATTTTGAGGCCGATCTGCAGGCGTTCCTGGTCGAGCCGCCGGTTGTGCTAGAACTGCTGAAACTCAAAGAGATCTACCTGCAGCGCGCCCAATCGTTGATCCACAACGATTTTCACACCGCCAACATCTTCCTCAGCCAGGATACGATGAAGGTTATCGACGCCGAGATGGCGTTCGTCGGCCCCACCGGCTACGACCTGGGCCAGCTGATCGGCAGCCTGATGCTCAGCTGCCTGTCGCTGCAGGTGCTGGACGATGTCAGCCTGGTTGAGAAGATCGAGTACGAAACGTACCTGCTGCGCACGCTGGAGCAGATCGCGCACCAGTTTGAGCGCTCCTTTGCCGCCGCGTACGTTGAACACGCCCGCCCGGAGTATCGCGCCTGCCCGGGCTACCTGGATGACACGCTGCGGCGCATCCTGCAGGATGCCGCCGGCTATGCCGGTATGCTCGCCGTCAGCCGCCTGTACGACCTGGGGATGAGCTACGATTTCGCCCGCATCCCCGACCTGCGCAGGCGAGCCGCCGGGCAGCGCCTGGTGCTGCGCAGCGCCCGCCGCCTGCTGCTGGAGCGGGAGCAGTTTACAAAAATAGAAGATATCAGCGCGGCGCTTAAGCAAATAAAAAGCGAGTTTAAAATCGCCGCGCTGGTCACACAACAATTGACATCGCGTCACATTACACAAGGAGATGAATAAAATGTTGAGCACTACCATTTTCCCCGGCCGTTACATTCAGGGCGCTGGGGCGCTAAATACGCTGGGTGATGAACTGAAGCGCTTTGGTTCCAAGGGGTTCATTATTTGCGACCCGTTCGTGTTCAAGAACCTTTTCCCCAAGTTCCAGCCCAACCTGGACGCGGCTTTCCCCTACCAGGTGATGGAGTTTGCCGGTGAATGCTCCGATGAGGAGATCGAGCGCCTGGGCGCGATCGCCAGCCAGGCCGGCTGCGATGTGATCGTCGGCATCGGCGGCGGCAAGACTCTGGATACCGCCAAGGCCATCGCCTACAACGCCAAGGTCCCGGTGGCGATCGTTCCCACGATTGCCTCCACCGACGCCCCCTGCAGCGCTCTGTCGGTGATCTACCACCCGGATGGCGCTTTTAAGCGCTACCTGGTGCTGCCCAAGAACCCCGACATGGTGGTGGTGGACACCCAGGTGGTGGCCGATGCCCCGGTGCGCTTCCTGGTCTCTGGGATGGGCGATGCCCTGGCGACCTGGTTCGAAGCCGAGTCGTGCATGAAGAAGTACGCCGGCAACATGACCGGCAAGGTCGGCTCGATGACTGCCTACGCCCTGGCGCGCCTGTGCTATGACACCCTGCTGGGGTATGGCGTGGCGGGCAAGGTCTCTTGCGCGGCCCATGTGGTCAACCCGGCGTTGGAGCGGGTGGTCGAGGCCAACACGCTGCTCAGCGGGCTGGGCTTCGAGTCCGGCGGCCTGGGCGCAGCCCATGCCATCCACAACGGGCTGACCGGGCTGGAAGCCACGCACCACTTCTTCCACGGCGAGAAGGTAGCCATCGGCACGCTGGCTTCGCTTTTCCTGACCGATAAGCCGGCCTCGGTCATCGACGAGGTGTATACCTTCTGCGAGAACGTCGGCCTGCCCACCACCCTGGCTGAGATCGGCCTGGGCGATGTCAGCGACGCTGATCTGCTGAAGGTCGGCGCGGGCGCTACCGCCCCGGGCGAGACGATCCATAATGAGCCGATCCCGGTCTCGGCCAAGACGGTCTTTGCCGCCCTGCGCTGCGCCGACGCCTACGGCCGCCGCCGCAAAGGTCTGTAAATATTGAGTGGGTTGTAATTCCGTCCGGCCCTGGTCAGAACCCCGGTTTTGACCAGGGCCGGATGTGCTTGGGAGTGGTATGATTGGGATATTCACCGGGCAGAGCATCTTTCTCAGGATCAGGAGGGGTTCCCAGTATGTTAGGCGCAATTGCCGGCGATATCATCGGCTCTCGTTTTGAATGGCACAATGCCAGCCATTTCGATTTTCACCTGTTCCATCCGGACTGCCGCTTCACCGACGACACCGTCCTGACCCTGGCGCTGGCCGATTCGCTGCTCAGCGGCGTGCCGTACGTCCAGAAGCTGAAAGAGTATTACCGGCGCTACCCGGAAGCCGGTTTCGGCGGGAGCTTCCGCCGCTGGGCGCAGTCCGGCAGCCTGTTGCCGTACAACAGCTATGGCAACGGCTCGGCTATGCGCGTCAGCCCGGTTGGTTTTGCCTATGATGACCTGGAGCTTGTGCTGAGCGAAGCGGAGCGCAGCGCGGCGGTGACCCATAATCACCCGCAGGGCATCCTGGGCGCGCAAGCGATTGCAGCGGCGATCTTCTGGGCGCGCAAGGGAGCTTCCAAAGACGAGATTCGCCGGCAGGTGATCGAGCGCTTCGGCTACCGCCTGGACGACACCGTTGCCGGGCTGCACGGGGTGTACACCTTCGATGTCAGCTGCCAGGGCAGTGTGCCGCAGGCGCTGATCGCTTTCCTCGAGTCCAGCGATTATGAGAGCGCCATCCGCAGCGCCATCTACATCGGCGGCGACAGCGACACGATCGCCTGTATGACCGGCGGGATCGCCCAGGCGTATTACAAGACCCTGCCCGCCGGGCTGCTGGATGAAGTGCTGGCCCGCCTGGATGCGCACCTGGCCGGCGTCCTGCAGGCGTTCAACCGTCGCTGGCCGGTGATCTAACCCGCCGCCGGCCCTCCGGTCGCAAGGTTGTAGGGGCGGAGGAACGCCAGAGCGCATGGAACGCATGCTCCGCGTGCCGCGTTCCTGCGCCCG
>JBJSYW010000095.1:0-7914 GCA_046089985.1 Chloroflexota bacterium | reverse complement strand
CTGGGCCGGGTCAGGGGCGTGCTGCAGGCCGCCCCGCTGACCGGGCTGCTGCTGCTGGCGGGGGCGCTGGCGCTGGTCGGCACGCCGCCGTTTAATATCTTTTTGAGCAAGTTCACCATCATCGCCGCCGGCATGTCCGCCGGCGGAGCCGCCGGCATGTCTGCCGGCGGAGCCGCCGGGGCGAGCGCCGGGGCGGCCTGGATGCCGTGGTTGATGGTGCTGCTGCTGTTGGGGCTGGCGGTGGCATTTGCTGCTTTCGTGCGCGCCGCCGGCGGGGCGGTCTTTGGCGAAGCGCCGCAGGATGTGCCGCAGGGTGAGCCGGGCTGGGCCGGGCTGCTGCCGGTGGCGGCGCTGCTGCTGCTGGCGCTGGTCCTGGGGGTGTATATCCCGCCCCAGGTCGGCCAGCTGTTGAACGGCGCCGCTCAGGTGGCCCTGCAGGGGCAGCCGCCGGGGCAGGCGGCTGTGCTGTGGTGGAGTGGGGCGGTTCCCGTTGGGCTGCTGCAGGCGCGGATGCTGCTGCCGTGATCATTCTTTGCAGGTCAGGAGGCTGGTAAAGCGATGTACCTGAGCCAGGAAAAAACCAGGACCGGTCAAAAGTACGTCCAGGCGCTGCGCGAGGAGTTTGGCTATTCGATCCAGGACGAAAGCTGGCAGACCGCCAACCAGGTCACACTGACTGTGGCGCTGGACTGCGTGCCGGCGGTGGTCGAAGCGCTGTACTATCGCCAGGGCGGCTGGCTGTCGACCGTGGTGGGCAGCGATGAGCGCCCGCTGAACGGTCACTTCGCGCTGTACTACGTGCTGTCGGTGGAAGGCGTCGACGACGACGGGCGCCTGGTCGCGGACGGTGAGCACACCTATATGGTGGTCAAAGCGCTGATCCCGCCGCACAACCCCGAGTTTCCATCCGTCACGCCGCGCGTCCCGGCTGCGGTATGGTACGAACGCGAGGTGCGCGATATGTTCGGGCTGAAGCCGGTGGGCCTGCCCGACGAGCGCCGCCTGGTACTGCCCGACGATTGGCCGGAAGGGCTCTACCCACTGCGCAAAGACACAATGGATTACCGCCTGCGCCCCGAGCCGACCACCGAAGAAGAGACCTACCCCTTCCTGGACCCCGAAGGCGACGGGCTGACCCAGATCCCGCTCGGGCCGCTGCATATCACCTCCGATGAGCCGGGTCATTTCCGGCTCTACGTTGACGGCGAGACGATCGTCGACGCCGATTATCGGCTGTTCTACGTTCACCGCGGCATGGAGAAGGTTGCCGAGAGCCGCTTGAATTACGACCAGATCACCTTCCTGACCGATCGCATCTGCGGCATCTGCGGCTATGCCCACAACGTAGCCTACACCACCTGCATCGAGAACGCCCTGGGCATCCAGGCGCCGCCGCGTGCCGATTACATCCGCACCATTCTGCTGGAGGTTGAGCGCCTGCACAGCCACCTGCTCAACCTGGGATTAGCCTGCCACTTCGTCGGTTTCGACACCGGGTTTATGCAGTTCTTCCGCGTGCGCGAGAAGACGATGAAGATGGCCGAACTGCTCACCGGCACGCGCAAGACCTACGGCATGAACCTGATCGGTGGAGTGCGGCGTGACATCCAGAAACCGGAGCGCACGCAGACGCTCAAATGGCTGGGCGAGCTGCGGGAGGAAGTGGCCCGGTTGGTCAATATCCTGCTTGAAACCCCCAACCTGGCCCAGCGCACCGCCGGAGTGGGCCGGTTGGAGCCGGAGGTGGCGCGCAATTACAGCCCGGTCGGTCCCACACTGCGCGGTTCGGGCTTCGCGCGGGATATCCGTGTGCTCCATCCGTACGTCGCCTATGACCGCCAGCCGTGGACGACGACCTATAAGGACGGCTGCGACGTGCTCGCGCGCACGCTGATCCGGGCCGAAGAGTTTTTTACCTGCCTGGACATCCTGGAGCGGCTGCTGGACGGGATGCCCGAAGGGCCGCTGCTGGTGGAGGGCTTCACCTACAAGCCGCATGCTTTTGCGCTGGGATACGTCGAAGCGCCGCGCGGCGAAGACGTTCACTGGGCCATGCTGGGCGATAACCAGAAGGTCTACCGCTGGAAGTGCCGGGCCTCCAGCTACAACAACTGGCCGCCGCTGCGTTACATGCTGCGCGGCAACACCATCTCGGATGCCCCGCTGATCGTCGCCAGTATTGACCCGTGCTATTCATGCACCGAGCGCGTCACTGTGGTGGATGTACGCAAGCGCAAGGTGCAGATAATCCCCTACAAAGAGATGGAGCGCTACTGCATCGAGCGCAAGGATTCGCCGCTGAAATAACCGCCGGGGAGCGCGGGCGCAGGGAAAGGAGCGCAGATGGTCTTTAAGCTGATCCGAGAAGTGCTAAAAACCGGGAAGGCCACCCATCCCTACCCGTTCGCGCCGGTGGAACTGGCGCCGGGCTTCCGCGGCAAACCGGAGTACGACCCGGCGCAGTGCATCGCTTGCGCTGCCTGCACGGTGGCCTGCCCGCCCAACGCGCTGCAGATGACCAACGACCTGGAACACGGCACGCGCACCTGGTCAATCTTCTACGGGCGCTGTATCTACTGCGCTCGCTGTGAAGAGGTCTGCCCGACCGGGGCGATCCACCTGGGGCCGGATTTCGAACTGGCAGCATTCAGCCGTGACGACCTGCAGGTGACGGCTGAGTTTCAACTGGCGGCCTGCTGCGTGTGCGGGGCGTACTTCGCCCCGGTGAAGGAAGTGATCTACGTTCAGGCGCTGCTCGATGCGGCCGGGCTGCAGTCGCCGGATGCAGCCGAGCGGCGGGCGCTGCTGGCGGCCTGCCCCGAGTGCCGCCGTAAGGCCGATCTGCCGCACGTCAAGAAGGTGGTCCAGGAGGTGTGGGATGGGCGGTTCTAACGGTAACGGCAGGGCGGAGAGCGCCTACGCCATCCACCCCGATGAGGCGACCGCCCGGTTGAAGGGGGCGCTGCTCAAGGATATCCAGCGCTCGGCGTATGTTTACCGGGTGGACTGCGGCGGGTGCAATGGCTGTGAGATCGAGATTTTCGCCTCGATCACCCCGGTGTTTGACGCCGAGCGTTTTGGGATCAAGGTGGTATCGTCGCCGCGCCACGCCGATATCCTGGTCTTTACCGGCTCGATGACCCGCGCCATGCGCATTCCGGCGCTACGCGCTTACCATGCCGCGCCAGAGCCGAAGATCTGCGTCGCCTACGGCGCCTGCGGCTGTTCGGGCGGCATCTTCCATGACCTGTACTGTACCTGGGGCGGGGCTGACCAGGTCGTGCCGGTGGACCTGTACATCCCCGGCTGCCCGCCCACGCCGCCGGCTACCATCTATGGTTTTGCGGTGGCGCTGGGGCTGCTGGGGCAAAAAATGAAAGCTGTCCATCATGTGCAGGGGGCCGGCGAGCAGGCCGAACTGCCCTTCCCGCACGTCCCGCCCCGCCTGCGGGTTGCGGTGGAGCGGGCGGCCCGACGCATGGCCGGCTACTGGCACGGGCGGCGCATCGCCCACCAGTACCTGGAACTGTGGCAGCCCGGCGACCCGCTGGGCACGCAGCAGGCGGTGAGCGCCTACCTGGCCGAGCAGGGTGACCCGCGCCTGGCAGAGATCTTCCACCGCCTGCAGGAGATCACTTGATCCCCGGGGTGTGCGAGGCATTCCGATGACCGCTGCGATCGTCGCCTACCAGTTGAACCGCAAATTTGTCAATCAGCCGCGCGACATCCCCGAAAGCGCCCGGCAGGTGATGTATTACTCGCTGGCGATCGGGCACCACGTGGGCGTGATCGACTGCCTGGCGGCCCTGGCGCAGGCTCCGGAGGGCGCTTTCCAGGCCTGGCTTGACGGCCTACCCGACAGCCCCGGTCGTCGCCGCCTGCGGGGCGTGCTGACCTGGGGCGAGATCGAGTTGAACTGCGCCCATAGCGCCGAACTGCTGCCGCTGCTGGACGGCTTAGGCCCGCCCGGTGATCTGGAAGACTTCCGCCGCAGCCTGGCGGCTGCGCTTCGCCAGATGGCGGTGGAACCGGCGCTGTACCTGATGCTGCGCAAACGCCCATGACCCGGCTGCTGCTGACGGTGGGGAACGAGATGATGGGCGACGATGGGGCCGGAGCGCTGCTGGCCCAGCGGGTGCGCGCCGCGCCGCTGGACGGCTGGGTGTGCCTGCACGGGGGCTCGCTGCCCGAGGCCCGCCTGCACCAGGTGCGCGAGCTGGCCCCCGGGCGGGTGCTGATCGTCGACGCAGCCGAGATGGGCCTGCCCACCGGGCAGGTGCGCCGCCTTGCGGCGGCACAACTGGCCGAGGCGCTGGCTGCCGACCCGTTCCTGCTCACCAGCCACGCCCTGCCGCTGGGCTTCCTGGTCGAAGCGCTGCAGGAGTTTGTCCCGCAGGTGGAGCTGGTCGGAATTCAGCCTGGCACGGTGGCCTTCGGGCTGCCGCTCTCCGAGGCGGTGCGAACGGCGGTGGACTGGGTCTACGCGCAGCTGCACAGCGGCGCGGAGGACTTCATCGACCTGTAGCGGTGGGTAGGGCCGGCTGCCAGGCCCGGCGGCGTAATCAGCCGGTGGGCGTGTCTGCCGCGCAGGGGATCGACACGGCGCTGGGGTGATCCAGGTCGTGGTAGATGGTCTGCTCAGCGCGGTACATCCGGCGGGCGGTGAAGCACGGCTCGTCGCCGCCCAGGTTGCGCGCCCAACGCGGGTGCGCTCCGCTGGAAACCTGTACCCGCAGGCGGTGGCCGCGGGCGAAGCGGTAAGCGGTCGGAAACAGTTCCACTTCGATGCGCCGGCTGCCGTCCGGCTGGGCCTGGCCCTGCTCCGGCCCTACGCGCAGCAGCCCGTCGCAGATGTTATACGAAGCCCCGTGCGGGTGCACGTCGCACAGGCGGACGAAGAAATCGGCGGTTGGGCGGCTGGAGCGTACGTACAGCACCGCGCGCGGCGCGCCCATCACCAGCAGGCTGGCCTGCAGCGGCGGCGACGTATAGCAAAGCACGTCCGGACGGGCTTCCAGCAGGCGATTGTCGACCCGCCCGCCGTGCACGCCCTGCATATTGCCGCCGATTGCCGGGGTGGGGTCGGCCGGGTCATAGGTGTAGTGGTCGCAGGCCGGGCCGGCTGCGCCGGGGCGGCGGGGCGCGAGCGGGTGAAGCATGGGCGGGGCGTGGAAATCTAGCGCCCGGTCGGGGTGCAGGTAGCCGCACAGCGGGCGGGTGGGCGGCGGCCAATCGGGCAGCGCCTGCCAGGCCTCCTGCCCCTGCACGTATACCCACACCGGATCGAGGCGCAGGCGGCGTGGATCGCCGCGCAGGTGGGCGTCAAACCAGGCCAGGCTCTGGCGCAGCGATTCGATCACGCTGCGGATATCGGCGTGCCGCCAGGGCCCGATGGTCAGGTAGGGCTGTGCGCCGGCCTGGCGCAGGCGGCAGTAGTCATCCAGCGCCTCGCGCAGGAACAGGTCATACCAGCCGCTGACCAGGCTGGCGGCGGCGTGCAGGCGGTTGAAGTTCTGGGTGGGGTCCACCGCCTGCCAGTAGGGATCGTCCAGCCGGGTGTGGTCGAGCCACTCACGGAAGAAGGGCACCGGCTGCCCGGCGACGATCTCGTCGGCGTGCGCCAGCGGTAGCTCGCGCTCGGCGCGCGCCACGGCGCGCTGCTCGGCAGTGTAGGTGCGGTAGTAGCAGGGCAGCCAGGTCAGCAGGCCGTGGGGCTGCAGGTGCTGCAGGGTATGGATCCAGCGCAGCTGCAGATCGAAGCCGGGTGCGCCGTCGCGCAGCCCCATGACGGTCATGCGCGCCCCGGTCATGGCGGGGGCGAAGGCTTTCAGCGAGGCGGGAGCGCCGGCAGCGGCTGCCCACTGCGTATAGCCCAGGTAACTCGGCCCCCACATGGCGGTGGCGCCGTCCGACCACTCCTGCCGTTCGATCCAGGCCAGCGTGGCGCGCCCGTCAGCCGCCTCGTGCTGGAAGGGCACGAAGCGCTCGCCCGGCCCGGCCGAGTCCCCGCTGCCGCGCACTTCCTGCAGTAGCACGTTATAGCCGCGCTCGGCGAAGCGCAGCGCGGCGAAATGGGCGATGATCCCCGAGATGCCGTTACGCCAGGTGCGCCCGTAGGGGGTGCGCATCAGCACCGTGGGCCGCCGCCCGCCGCGCTGGGGGCGATACAGGTCGCCCACCAGCGCCGGGCCGCCGGGCAGCGGCGTGCGCAGGCCGCGCCGCACGCTCACCCGGTTCTGCGGCGGTCCAATGTGCAGCAGCCGGCCCAGCAAGCGCCGGCGCAGCCCGTACAGCCCGAGGCCGGTCAGGGCAAATAGGGTCAACAGCCAACGTTTTTTCATTAAGACAACAAGACAACTGGCGCAGCGTCAGCCGCCAGTCGGGAGTGTTCCGGTCAACGCCGGTTAACCGGTTATTCTTCCAGCGCTTCCTTGGCGCGCTTGGTCTGCTTGCCGCGCTCCTCGGTGTCGAGGATGCGCTTGCGGATGCGGTAGCTCTGCGGGGTGACTTCCAGCAGTTCGTCCTCGTCCAGGTACTCGACCGCTTCATCCAGGCTCATCTGGCGCGGGGTGTTCAGGCGCACGGCGATGTCGGCCCGGGCGGCGCGCATGTTGGTCAGGTGCTTGGTCTTGCACACGTTGACCGAGATGTCGTTGGGCTTGGCGTGCTCGCCGATCACCATCCCCTCATACACGTCGATGCCCGCCCCCAGGAACAGCACGCCGCGCTCTTCGGCGTTCTTCAGCCCGAAGGTCGTGGTTACGCCGGTTTCCCAGGAGACGATCGAGCCGCGCTCGCGCCCGCCGATCGCCCCAGCCATCGGCAGGTAGCCGTGGAACAGGGTGTGGATCACCCCCATGCCGCGCGTGGCGGTCAGGAACTGGTAGCGGAAGCCCAACAGCCCGCGGGTGGGGACGATATAAGTCAGGTGGGTGATGCCGTCGGTGCCTTCGGTCATGTCGATCATCTGGCCGCGCCGGCTGCCCAGCATTTCGATCACCACACCCACTGCATCGGGGTGGATCTCGATGTGGACTTCTTCAAACGGCTCCAGCAGCTCGCCGTTGGGGCCATCGTGCAGGATCACCTCCGGGCGCGAGACCTGGAACTCGTAGCCTTCCCGGCGCATGGTTTCGATCAGGATCGCCAGGTGCAGCTCGCCGCGGCCCGAGACCAAGAAAGAGTCGGCGGTTTCGGTCTCGCCCACGCGCAGCGCCACGTTGGTGCGCAGTTCGTTGAACAGGCGCTCGCGCAGCTTGCGGGTGGTGCTCCACTTGCCTTCCCGCCCGGCAAAAGGCGAGTTGTTGACCGAGAAGGTCATCCGCACGGTTGGCTCGTCGACGCGGATGGTGGGCAGGGCCACCGGGTTTTCTGGGTCGGCCAGCGTTTCGCCGATGGCGATCGCCTCCAGCCCCGCCAGGGCGATGATCTCGCCGGCTTCGGCGCTTTCCACATCCACCTTCTCCAGGCCCTGGTGGACGTACAGGTAGCGGGCGCGTTCCGGTTTAACGTCGCCGTCCAGGGTCATGCGCGCCAGCGCCTGCCCGGCGTTGATCTTGCCGGCGAAGACGCGCCCGATGGCGGTCACGCCGCGGTAGTCGTCATACCCCAGGCTGGTGACCAGCATCTGCAGCGGCGCATCCACGTCGACCGTTGGGCCGGGGATGTTGCGCAGGATGGCCTGGAACAGCGGCTGCAGGTCGGGGCTGAGTTCGGGGGTCTGCCCGGCCTGCCCGGTGATGGCATTGGTGTAGATCACCGGGAACTCAATCTGTTCGTCATCGGCGCCCAGTTCGATGAACAGGTCGTAGGTGTCGTTCAGGATGCGGTCCGGCTCGGCGTCTTTGCGGTCCACTTTGTTGACCACTACGATCGCCTGGTGGCCCATGGCCATCGCCTTGCGCAGCACGAAGC
>JBJSYW010000094.1:0-4667 GCA_046089985.1 Chloroflexota bacterium | reverse complement strand
ATACTGCGCCGCCGCCCACGGGTATACTTAAACGGTTTGCGCCAGGTTGTGGATCCACTTGCGCGAGAAGTAGCGCCCCAAGCCAAATCCACACTTCAGGAATTCTTCCGACATCACCGAGAAGTACACCCAGTAGATCGGCAGGTGGAAGACGAAGGCCGACAGGAAGGCCATCGGCACGCCGACGATCCAGATAATCAGGCCGTCGAGCACGAATGAGAAGCGCGTATCGCCGCCGGCGCGCAGGATGCCGACCACGATGGTCGAGTTGACCCCGCGCACGCACAGCACCACCGCCATAATGCCCAGCACCCGGCGGGCGTTCTCGATCACCTGCGGCGAGACGCGGTAGACCGACAGGATCAGCCCCGACCACAGCCACACCTGGCTGCCGATGATCACCGCAATCACCGCCACCAGCGCCAGCGAACGCCCGGCGTAGCGGTAGGCGCGCTGCTCCTCCCCGGCCCCGATGCGGTTGCCCACCAGGATGGCGGTGGCGTTGGCGATGCCGGAGATCAGCACAAACGCCATGTTCTCAATCGGGCTGACGATGTTCATCGCCGCGATGGCTTCGGTGCCAATGCGGGCATACACCACGTTATAAGCAGTGATGCCGAACGACCAGAAGGTCTCGTTCAAGATGACCGGCAGCATGGGGCGGAAGACTGCCCCGATGAACGACAGGTCCAGCGAGCGCAGGTCGCTCCAGCGCAGGGCGATCGGCAGGCGCTTGAGGTAGACGATGCCCACCAGCACGCTGCACTCAAAGGCGCGGGCAGCCAGGTTTGAGATGGCCGCGCCCTGCACGCCCAGCGCCGGGAAGCCCAGCTTGCCAAAGATCAGCAGGTAGCTGCCCAGGCTGTTAAGCGCCAGGGCCGAGACGCTGACCAGCATCGGGGTCTTGACGTTGCCGGTGCTGCGCATCACCGCCGCAAAGACAAAGGTGACCGCCACGAAGAGGAAGCCCCAACTGAAGGTGCGCAGGTACTGCCCGCCCAGCTCGATCACCTGGGGGTCGGTGGAGTAGACGCCCAGCACTGCAGCGGGGAAGAAGCGTCCCAGGCTGAAGAAGATCCCCGCGGCCGATAGCCCCAGCACCAGCCCCAACCCCAGCACGCGGCGGATGTTCGCCAGGTCGCCCTTGCCCCACAGCTGGGCGGTGAACATCGCCGAACCGCTGGTGATGCCAAACAGCACCAGCTGCAGCAGGAAGAACATCTGGTTCGCCAGCCCCACCCCGGCTACCGAGGCCTCGCCCAGCTGGCCGATCATCATCACGCTGACCATGTTCAGCGACGACATGACCAGGTTTTGCAGGGCGATGGGGATGACAAACTGGATCAGCTGGCGATAATATTCGGGGTCGTTGAAGAACTCGACCAACCGGCTGCGGTGACGGCTTAGACGGAACTGCACACAGGTGCTCCTGGGGCGCTGGATGGTATCGACAGATGCGGCCCGGAAATCGATTGTACTCGATATTATTCCAGTTCTACAGAGCGCACTATAATAACCCCCAGGAGGCGGTATGCTGCTGATTTTTGCGCTTCGTTCTGCCGGGCCGCTGCTGTGGGGGCTGTCCGGGCTGACGGTCCTGATCATCTGCCTGTTGATCATTGCGGACAACCGCATGCCGCAGTCCACCTTCGCGTGGATCTTCTTCATCCTGCTGTTCCCGATTCTCGGGTTGGTGGCCTACTGGTTCCTGGGGCGCAGTCACAAGATCTTCAGCCGCGAGCGGCAGCTGGCCCACCTGGAGCTGGCTGGGCCGCTGATCCAGGCGCTCAAGCCGCTGATGGACCACGAGTACGATTACATCTCGATGATCCAGCACGAGAAGCCCGGCTCGTTCCGCCGCCGGCTGCTGTATATGATCTTCCGCAATTCGGCCTCCAGCCTGACCGCCTACAACCAGGTCGAGATCTTGCAAGACGCCTCCGAGAAATACCCGCGCCTGCTGGACGATATCCGCCGGGCGCGCCACTCGATCCACCTCGAGTACTTCATCTGGACCGAAGACGAATTCACCTGCGAGCTGCGCGACGCGTTGATCGAGCGGGCGCAGGCCGGGGTGCGGGTGCGGGCGCTGGTGGACCAGTCGAGCTTTAACTTCAGCAGCGCCTATCTGGCCGGGCTGTACGCCGCCGGGGTGGATATTCGCCCGTACCGGGTGTTTATGCGCCTGGACCGGCTGCACACGCTGAACTACCGCAGCCACCGCAAGATCGCGGTGATCGACGGGCAGGTGGGCTACGTAGGCGGGCTAAACCTGGACCGCGAGCAGCTGCCCGGGCGGCACCCGGTGGGCTCGTGGCGCGACACACACCTGCGGATGGACGGTGAGGCGGCGCGCGTGCTGCAGGCCAGCTTCCTGGTCAGCTGGTTCAACACCACCGGTGAAAACCTGGTCGAGCCGGACTACTACCCGCGCCTGGAACCGGGCAGCCGCCCGTTCATCCCGGTGCAGATCACCCAGGGCGGCCCGGACTCGGACTGGAAAGCCATGCAGCAGCTGTATTTTTTTATGATCATGGACGCCCGCAGCAGCGTGTATATCCAATCGCCGTTCTTTATCCCGGATGAAAGCCTGCTGGATGCCATCCGGGCCGCGGCGCTGGCGGGGGTGGACGTACGGATTATGTGCCAGCCGCGCGGCGGCTCATACCAGGTGCCGTACCGGGCAGCGTATACATATTACGCCGACGTGGTGCGGGCCGGGGCCAGGGTCTACCTGTACCAGGACGGGTATTTTCACGCCAAGACGATCCAGATCGACTCGGCCATCTGCGCGATTGGCACGGCGAACATGGATGTGCGCAGCTTTTACCTGAACTATGAAACAATGGCGGTGATCTACGATGAAGCCATCGCCCGCGAGTTGGAGGCTGATTTCCTGCAGGACCAGAAGCACTGTGTGGAATGGCGGCTGGAAGAGTATCTGAAGACGCCCTGGCCCAGCCGCCTGCTCGATTCGCTTTACCGGTTGGCTTCGCCGGTGATGTGAGCGTGGCGTCCCTAAATTAGTAGGGGCCTTACTACCTTGACAGCCGGCAAAGGCGTGATAAACTAAGCCAGTAAGTAGATTTTTGAAAGGACTCAGGCATCAATGGAAGTCGTGCGCGTTCAAGGTTATGTCCAGCTGGCCGCTCTCGGGGCGGTGAGCGTGCATGCCTTGTCGGAGTGCGCCTGTTGATCGTCTGAGCCAGGAGATTGGATTGGCTGCCGGCCACGGTGCATTCCCGCCCGTGGCCGTTTTTATTGCCGGCGTTGGAGCCATCGATTCCCAACCGGCCCTCCCACGGGCGTGCAGCGTGACCGGCTGATCGTGAATTGATGGAGGAAGTTGTTATGTCGATCCTGACCACTGAAAATATTGGCCTTTCGTTTGGCGATTTTGACCTGTTCCGCGGCGTGACGGTCAGTGTGGCCAACGATAGCAAGATCGGGCTGATCGGCCCGAACGGGGTGGGCAAGACCTCGCTGTTGATGATCCTGAACGGCGATAACCAGCCCACCACCGGTGAGGCGCGCCTGACCAAAGGCCGCCGCATCGGCTACCTGCACCAGGAAGCCATTGACGCTTTTGCCGACCAGCACAACACGGTGTATTCCGAGATGCTGGCTGTGTTTGACGACATGCAGCGCCAGGCGGCCGATCTGGCGGCGGTGGAAGCGCAGATGGCCGCCGGCGAGTACGATGAAGCGCTGCTGGAGCGCTATGGGGCGATGCAGCTGGCCTTTGAACATGCCGGGGGCTATGCGTACGAACTGCGTATCCAACAGACCCTGGATGGGTTGGGGTTGGGCAAGAAGTACTGGGATATGCCGCTCAGCCACCTGTCGGGTGGGCAAAAGACGCGCGCCCTGCTGGCGCGACTGCTGTTGGAAAAGCCTGACCTGTTGATGTTGGATGAGCCCACCAACCACCTGGATATCGAGGCGGTGGAATGGTTGGAGCACACCCTGGAGACCTGGGACGGGGCGGTGCTGATCGTCAGCCATGACCGTTATTTCCTGGATAACACCGTCAACACCATCTGGGAGATGCAGGCCGATGGTGTGCACATCTATTCCGGCAATTACTCGTCCTACCTGCTGCAGCGCCAGGAGCGCTGGGAGTACTACGAGCGGGCCTTCAAAGAAGAGAAAACCCGGCTGTTGAACGAAGTCGATTACGTCCAGCGCAACTGGGTGCGGGCCAGCACCCATGCCCAGGCGTTGGGCCGGCTGCGCCGGTTGAGCCGTGACCTGGCGGTGATCGACGCCTACGGGTTGATGGCGCTGCGCAGCGGCAAGAAGTGGTCTGAGTTTGAACTGAGCGTGCGCCCGCTGGACGTGGTTGAAGCGGTGCGCAAGGTCAACGCGGTGCAGCTGGGCAGCAGCCGCCCGCCGCGCATCCGCCCACGCCTGCCCGACGCCCACCTGAGCGGCAACATTGTGCTGCGGGCAGCCGAGGTCTCGGTGGGCTATCCGGGCAACCTGCTGTTCCAGGCGCATGATGTGGAACTGCGGCGCGGCGAATGCGCCGCGCTGATCGGCCCCAACGGGGCGGGCAAGACCAGCTTTCTCAAAAACATGCTGGGGCATCTTGAACAGCTGGCAGACGAAATCCACCTAAGCGGCGGGTTGAAAGTCGGCGATTTCGCTCAGGCGCAGAATGCACT